>SHYF01000035.1 GCA_009692985.1 Dehalococcoidia bacterium | reverse complement strand
CCCGGGCCGTGATACAGGAGTTGGCCAGAACGGGAAACGCCGTCATCATCGGCCATGCCAGCAACCTTATACTCAAAGGCTACCCCGGCGCGTTTCATGTAGGATTGATGTCCACATTAGAGTCACGGGTAGAGGTCATGGCTGAGCGGGATGGCAGTTCATTGCAAGAGGCAGAACGAAGGATGACCGAGGCCGAGAGGGCCAGAGTGGCTTTCTTTCGGAAGTTCTTCAAAGCTTCCGCAGACGACCAGGCCAACTTCCACATGATGTTGAACACCCACGCCTTGGATAGTGAGCGGGTAGCCAGTATCATAGTTCAAGCGGTATCCTAGCGGCGGAGGCAGCCCAAGCCAAAAGGGGACTCCAGCGCCGGTGGCGCAGCGTCTGACAGATAACCAGGAGCAAAGACAATGCCAAAGAAATCCCGACGAGTTGCAGTGAGGCAGGCCCAGCTTAGCGGCAGGGCGAAGCGCGAACGGTCCCACGGCCCCGCGGGCGTCCCTGCAATCAGACCGTCGGCCCAATCTACCGGGCCTGGCGATGATGGTGACACGGCAGGAAGGCAGCACTACGAGCGTGCGCCCGTTCAAGAACCCCAGGGCCAGGAGTCTCCGCGCTTTACGCCGGCTTCCGCCGCGCGCGCGCGTGGCAGGACTCCGCAACTGCCGCCAATTGAGACGTACTTTGCCCCGGAGTTGCGCCGGATTGGAGTGGGTATGGGAGTGGTGGCCATCATCCTGGTGGTGCTCAAGTTCGTCCTGCAGTAGGGCGACTGATCCAATAGCGCCTTTGTCTACAACTGAAAGGTAACCTCGCCCGCCGCCAAAGCAACTAAAGTACCATCAGCGCGACGCAAGAGAAGATTGCCTTCGCTGTCCACATCCTCCGCTACGCCTTCCTCCACGTGGTCCCCCCAGCGCACCTGCACCTGTCTGCCCAGGGTCTCCAGAGAGGAGCACCATTCGTCCCACACGCGATTCCACTCTTTCAGGTGCGTGTAGGCCAGGCCCAGCTCCGTCAGTATCGCCTGAAGAAGCTCTTCCCGAGACACAGGTTTCCCAAGCTCAGCGGCCAGGCTGGTAGCGACGAAATAAGCTTGCGGGTCATCGGCGGGGTTGAGGTTGACGTTGATCCCTATTCCCAGGATGGCGTGGCGCACCTGCGAGTCCTGAAAGTCAGCCTCCACGAGAATACCGCACACCTTCTTCTCGCCCAGCCTTACATCGTTGGGCCATTTTAGAGTGGCGGTGAGGCCGGTAACCGTGCGAATGGCTCTGAGGACAGCCACTGGAGTCATGCTGCTCAGCCTGGTGGATGTCCGGCGGCTGGGGTACAGGAGAACTGAGAAGGAGAGGTTCTGACGCGGGGTGGACCGCCACTGCCTGCCAAAGCGACCTCTTCCAGCGGTTTGCTCCTCGGCCACCACCACGGTACCCTCGGCAGCGCCTCGCTCCGCCTCCTGGCGGGCTATGTCCATGGTTGAGGTGACCACGGGAAGATACAGGATGCGGTGGCCGACGGCAGAGTCACGCAGGGAGGCTGCAATAGCCTCCACATTCAACGGCGGGGGGGTATTACGTCGGGCGTTCAAGGCGGGTATGCGATGATACTATATCCAAATTGGGTAGCAAGAAACGACTCATATTCCTCCACACAATGATATACTACCGTGGCGATTCGCGGTATGGATGAACTGACGGAGGTGTTCCAATGGAACGTATTCTTGTGCCTCTCGATGGCTCTCCCCTGGCGGAGGAGGCGCTGCCACATGCCAAAAAGCTAGCCTCGCGCTTTTCAGGGACAATCTTCCTGGTGCGCGTGATCCCCACTGCCCAGCAACTGGCGGCGGCCAGCTTTGCCGGCGGCGCAGGCATGCAAGGCGTGCCACCCATTAACGTTTCTTCCATGGACAAGGTTGTAGAGCTCCAGATAGAAGAGGCGCGAGCCTACATGACTGAGGTGGCCAGTAAGGCGCAGTCGGAGGGGATCCGGGTAGAGTGGGAGGTGCGTGAAGGCGCCGCCGCTGAAGTGATCATCGAAACTGCGCGGGAGAAACGTATTGACGCAATAGTTATCTCTAGCCACGGGCGCTCCGGGTTGGGACGGCTTGTCTTCGGCAGCGTTGCCGATCGGGTGATGCGCGACTCCGGCATCCCTGTAATGGTCATCAAGCCTACTAAAGGGCGGGGGTCTTAGCAGGCCATTGGATAAGGGAAGTCCATCCCGGCTAGTCGGGGTGGCGGGGGTCTGGGGGATACCCCCAAACCCCCGGAGGGAACCGAGGTTCCCTGCACCCTCCTACATTTTGAGACAAAGCCGCGAGGAGGGTGGCAAGGGGAATGGGCATGGGGCCAGGGCAGCCTGTAAGCCGAGTTCTGTATCCCGACAAGTCGGGATGGCGACCATCTCTCTAGTCCCAATGTTACCATCGGGATCATGCGGCCAACCCGGGGACAGGCCGGGCACCCTACGTCCCCCTATTCGGCCTTGCACCAGGTGAGGTTTTCCCGCCCCAAACGTCACCGCTGGGGCCGTGAGCTCTTACCTCACGATTTCACCCTTGCTCAGGAGGAAACCCCCTGGGCGGTATGTTTCTGTGGCACTATCTGTCGGGTTGCCCCGCCTGGGCGTTACCCAGCACCCTGCCCGGTGGAGCTCGGACTTTCCTCTGCCATTTACATAGCAGCGGCCGCCCAGCCGCCCTGACCCACCAACAGTGTACCACGCAAGCCAGGGCGCATCTACACAATTTCAACCGCACGCAAAGGGATCGCACGGAGGGCCACCAAGCCAACAAAAATGTTAACCCAACGGCGAGCGCGTTGACCCGTCTATGGGCAGGTGCTACTATTCTCGTAGCCACCTCTGGCGCTTGCCAAAGATTTGCAGAGGGCCAGCGGTGCGTTGCAGTTGTTTTCGGTGGGCGTAGCCAAGTGGTCTAAGGCGCCAGGTTGTGGCCCTGGAGATCGAGGGTTCAAATCCCTCCGCTCACCCCAACCCTTGCCTGGCCACATCTCTTTGCCCGCTTTCCAGGACTCCTCACGTATGCTACCACGCTTATCTCATTGAACAAGTCTGACTTCGTAGCACAAACCCTGACTCCAGCAGGCACAAAGTTTTGCCACGACTTGTGTGTATAATGTCTGTTCGTCCTATTCATCATAGCCACTGATTGTACAGGAGTATTCTTTGCAGACCAGACCCATTTCCCATAATGGAGTCGCTTCAAACGGCGGGCTGGTTGTTGATGGCGCTGGCGCAACATCTGGCACCCGTCCACGCATGGGCACCTTTTTCTCATTCCGGTACCGGGATTACACTTTCCTGTGGTCTGGCACTGTTCTAGCTAGTGCTGGGATGTGGATCCAGCAGACCACTATGGGATGGATTGTCTACGATCTGACTCGCTCAAGCTCCATGCTAGGAGCTATCTCAGCTGTGGGCGGTATTCCAACACTTCTCATAGTGCCCCTGGCGGGCGTGGCTGCAGACCGTTTCAGTCGCCGGTGGTTGATGCTGGTGAGCCAGATTGCCATCTGCGTTTTGACCCTGGCTTTAGGAATTGGCCTAGCTCTACATGCAATCGCAATTTGGCACCTGTTCGCTTTTACCGCACTGTTTAGCATAGGCATGGCATTCAACCAGCCTGTCCGGCAGACCGTGGTGTTCGATCTGGTCCCGCGAGAGGCGATTCCGAATGCCGTGGCTATGAATAGCGCGGGCTTTAACTCCACCAGGGCATTAGGCCCCATCGCGGCTGGATTTCTCATCGCAGCATTTGGGCCGGCTGGCAACTTTTTCATCCAGGCCGGCCTCTACTTGCTTGTGGTCTTCACCATACTGTTCATTTCATTCCCCAAAAAACCGCCGGCGCACCTGGGGAGCTCCAGCATCATGCACCTCGCCGAGGGCTTTCAATACGTCGCCAAGGACTCCACTGCTAGAATGCTCATTTTGCTGGGCCTTATCCCGCCCCTCCTGGTCATGCCTGCGTTCATGTCCCTTATGCCTGTGTTCGCCAAAGACATTTTTCAGGCAGGGCCCCAAGGCTTGGGGATACTCCTTTCAGCCAATGGGCTTGGAGGACTGCTCGGCGCGCTATTCACGGCGTCTTTGGGCAACTTCGACCGCCGTGGCGCGTTGCAACTGGGCGCGCTACTGGGAGTCGGTCTGGCTGGCGTGGCATTTGCCTTTAGCTCCTCCTTACCAGTCGCAATGTCTATCCTGGTAGCGGCGGGCTTCTGTTCCATGGTATATATGACCACTAACCAAACAGCGCTGCAGATGGCAATACCCGATCGCATGCGTGGCAGGGTCACCAGCATAATGATGCTGAACATGGGCCTAATGCCAATAGGGGGCCTCATAGCTGGCGTTGGGGCCGATATCATCGGCGCACCCGCCACGGTGGCAACCATGTGCGGCATCACCCTGGTTATCACGGTGCTGGTTACTCTGTTTGTGCCTCGAATTCGCAACTTGCGACTGAGCCAGATTGCCTCTCGAACACCTCAGCATATGTCACCACCTGAGCCGGAGCCTGTCGCAAGATAGGTGGACGATGACGATAAAGAGTCTGTCCTCATCTATCTGGGCTATATCAGCCACTTAGGTGCCATAGATTCAATCTCGCAAGGACTCCAGCGCCAGGCATTGGGTACGTCGCCCCGCTTCGTAGAGGCGTTTGTGGTACAATTGCATATAGTAGCTGGCCTATCCAGGCCAGCTTTTTAGCTCAGTTGAGAGTGTGACATGCCTCAGAACATCAGGAACATAGCAATCATCGCCCACGTTGACCACGGCAAGACGACGCTGGTTGACGCAATGCTCAAGCAAAGCCACGTCTTCCGTGAAAACCAGCAGGTAGGCGAGCTGATTATGGACAGCAACGACCTGGAGCGGGAAAAGGGCATTACAATCCTGTCCAAGAACACGGCAATCACGTATAAAGACGTCAAGATCAACATCATTGACACGCCCGGCCACGCCGACTTCAGCGGCGAGGTGGAACGCGTGCTGAACATGGCGGACGGCTGTCTGCTGGTGGTGGACGCCGTTGACGGCCCCATGCCACAAACTCGCTTTGTGCTTAAGGAGGCATTTGAAAAGCGCCTTAAGCCAATCGTTGTCATCAACAAAATAGACCGGCCCCAGGCGCGACCGCAGTGGGTTGCAGAGATGGTCCAGGACCTGTTCCTGGAGATGGTTACGGACGCATCGCAGCTAGACTTTCCAATCCTCTACTCCTCAGCCAAGGCCGGCTATGCCGTGCGCCAGCTAGGGGACACGCCCAAGACCATGGCGCCACTGTTCGATGCCATTCTGGAGTATGTGCCCGCCCCCGTGGGCGACGTCGCAGGAGGATTCCAACTGCTTGTGGCCGCCATTAGCTACGACAGCCACCTGGGACAGATCGGCGTTGGGCGCATCGCCCGGGGCCGCGTATCCCTGGGGGACCAGGTGGTGCGGATTGGGCAGGATGGCACAACAACGCTCCATAAGGTGACAAGGCTCTACGTTTTCGAAGGCCTGTCCAGGCTGGAGATAAAGGAGGCGGAGGCTGGAGAGATAATAGCGTTGGCCGGCTTGGAGGAGGTCTCAATTGGCGATACGGTAGCGACGGCAGCACAGCCCGAGGCGCTTCCTAGAATAGACATAGGCGAGCCGACTGTGCAGATAACATTCGGCGTTAGCAGCTCTCCATTTGCCGGGCAGGATGGTCAATGTCTTACATCGCGGCAGCTCCGGCGTAGGCTGATAAACGAGCTACAGACCAACGTAAGCTTGCGGGTCCAGGATACGGATGCAGCCGACACTTTCCTGGTGGCCGGACGCGGCGAGTTGCACTTGGCCATCCTGATTGAGACGATGCGGCGCGAGGGTTCCGAATTTCAGGTCTCCAAGCCGGAGGCAATCGTCAAGATCGTCAACGGAGAGAAGCTGGAGTCTTATGAGCAGCTGTTCCTGGAAATCGCCGACGACGCAATCGGGACGCTGACAGAGGAGCTGGCCGCCAGGCTGGCCCAGATGAAGGACATGCGCAGCGACGGCCAGGGGCACGTTCACATGGAGTACAAGATACCTACCCGGGGACTCATTGGCTTCCGCAGCTTCTTCCTCAAGGCAACCCAGGGCAATGGCGTGATGAACAGCACATTCACCGGCTATGAACCCATGAAGGGCGTGGTGAAGAGCACGCGCACCGGCACAATGGTGGCCGCCGAGACTGGCATCGCAGTGACGTACGGCTTAAACAACGCTCAGCAGCGAGGTATGACATTCGTGGCGCCTGGAACGCCCGTGTACGAAGGAATGATAGTAGGGGTGCATTCCAGAGACCGTGACATGGTGGTTAACGTCTGCAAAGAGAAGAAGATGACCAATGTCCGGGCGTCCACCTCAGATTTCACTATCCACCTCACGCCTCCACTGCTGATGAGCCTGGAGGAGGCACTTGACTTCATCGTAGACGATGAGGTACTAGAGGTAACACCCAAGAACCTACGGATACGGAAACGCATCCTCGCAAACGATGCGCGCCACAGGCAAGGTCGTGACAGAAGCAACGCCCTAGTAGCTCAGTAGCGGCAATCGCCTTGCCACTGTTTGTGGCTGGTTAATGTTTCCACCACCGGCAAGCTGATCCTTCCCAGAGAAATAACCTCAGCGCGCCATTTTGTTACCATTGGGAAAGCCAACTTGTTGGTAGAAAGACCCTCGTGGGTCTGTTTTAGATGACAGCCCTGGTGTAGCATCACCCTGAGAGCCGCCCTCATGATTGGAGGAAACCATGCCTGAAATGAACCTGGGCGATGTAGTCATTCACTATGAAGAGGCAGGACAGGGGCCACTGGCCCTGGTCTTCTGTCATGGTCTAAGTACGAACATGGCCGACAACTTCGTCCAGGGGATCGACTTCTGGAGAGAGCATTTTGGCCGGGCCTTGACCTGGCACCACCGTGGAATGGGACAGTCCCCCAAGGCGGCCAAGTACTCGCTGCCCCTGTACGCCTTGGACATGGCCAGGCTTATCGATGGCTTGGAAATAGAGCGAGTCGTGGTTGTGGGGGCCTTATTTGGGGGAGTCGTGGCCCAGCAGTTTGCCTTGGACTATCCGGCCAAGTGCGCCGCCCTGGTCCTGGATTCCACATCCAGCGAACTCAGTCTGCGCAGATCGGAGGAGTACTACAAGTCTAGCCAGGCGCAGCGAGATAACCCCAACGCCGGCGCTGGAGATCCAGAGTCCTATGTGGCCGCCAACCGTACTGTGGCGGGGCTGCGGGAACACCCGTTGACTCCACGGTTGAAAAACATTGCCTGTCCCGTGCTCATTGTGTCTGGAGTGGGACGGAACGTGGACCGACGGGATGTCGGGGCCGCCATCATGTCTCGGCACCTGCCAAACAATCGCTTGGAGCTATTCGAGGACTCAGGGCCGGGTGTATTCCGCCATCAGCCCCAGAAGCTCCAAGCCTTGGTTGTGGAGTTCTGCCGGGAGCAAGGGATAATCGCCGGCTAGAGTTTAGACTTGCCCGCAGGAACCGAACAGATATATTATGGCGTCGGCAACGGCCATGTGTGTCCATAGGACAGGCATAATAGACAACGTGCTTTTGACAGTGCCCCAATGCTGACCAGATACGAACGGGACACCCAGGTATTCTTGTCTCTTTATCGGTTTGTCTCGTACGGGCTTGCCGTTATCCTTACGCAGGTGCTGCCACTGAACAGTCAGGAAGGCCCCTCGTCTCAGACCTACATATGCTCGGCCTGATGGGGTTGTACACCATCCTGAAAGTTGGCGGCCCAATAAGGGCCTGGCGTTCCGGAAGACCAGGCCTTGTGCTCCTTTGGATTGACTTCATAATCTGTCTAGCTATTTTGCTTGGCACTGGAGGTTTGGACAGTGCCTACTTGCTGTACTCTTTGACACCACTGATAACAGCGTCGTTGCTGTTCACGGAACGCCTTTCGCTTGGCCTAACAACCATATCTGCCGTCTCAGTCACCCTCGCTCACCTGACGGCCATCTGGTGGAACACCCCATACACCTCCCTGACTCTTGAGAACCGGTTATTCTGGCTCATCCTGTTTGTTATGTCAGCGTTTCTCACCGCAACCATGGTCTATCGGAGCAATTTGCACCTGCGCCAGCGTATCGAGGTGACGGCTGTTGATGAGGAACGGAGAAGGATACGACGGGAGTTGCATGATGGCTTAGCCCAGTCCCTGGGCTACATGAGAATGAGAACAGAGATGGTAGCAAAGCTAATGGGAGATGGAAAGGTTCAAGAAGCGCAGTCAACCCTCAAGGAGGTACTGGCGGCTACGGAGGATACCTACCAGGAGGTGCGCGATACCCTGGACCAGCTCAGTGCCGAGACCGGGCCTACTACCACTGTCTTGGAAAGCTATGCAACCTCGTTTGCCGAACAGAGCGGGATCGAAACTCATTTTCAGGCCACCCCGCCTGACATTCGGCTTCCAGCCCCCGTGGACTTCCAACTCATCAGAATCGTTCAAGAGGCTTTGAGGAACGTTCGGCGACATTCCAAGGCAACGCAAGCGCAGGTGCAACTGACGGCGAACAGGAAGAACGTCCAGATTATTATCCAGGATAATGGCAGAGGGTTCGACTATAATGAAAAGGCCACAGGCGATTCAGGACATCACGGCCTGGTAGTGATGCGCGAGCGAACTGAGGGTCTGGGCGGATCGCTCAACGTCACCTCTCTCCCAGGTCAGGGCACTCTAATCCGTGCTATCATCCCGCATCCGGACAGGAGGCGATAAAATGGAACGAGTTCGAGTACTGGTTGTGGATGATCACCCGTTGTTTCGGCAAGGGGTAGTGGCCACCTTGAACCATTACCCGGAGCTTGAGGTTGTCGGGGAAGCAAGCAATGGCCAAGAGGCTGTTCAGCTTGCCACAAAGCTCTCTCCCAACGTACTGGTGATTGACCTTAATATGCCAGTCATGGGCGGCGTAGAGGCGATCCGACAGCTCCAATCCCTGACGCCGAGCATTAATGTCATGGTACTCACAGTCTCTGAAGAGGAGGAAGACCTTTTTCCCGCCGTGGCGGCCGGCGCCAAAGGTTACCTGCTCAAGAACTCCACGCCGGACGCCCTGGACAATGCAGTGCTCCACATTACCGAAGGCGGTGTGCTGGTGTCTCCCGCAATGGCGACCGCTCTGCTCACCTCTCTTCCTGTCAGTCCTGAGCCAACTTCCGAAGCTCCAAACGACCTGAGCCGCCGGGAGCAAGAGGTGCTTGAACTCGTTTCGCAAGGTGCGACCAACAAGGAGATAGCGTCCAAGCTGATTCTATCTGAGAATACAGTCAAGACACACCTGCGAAACATAATGGAAAAGCTGCACGTAGCGAACCGTAGCCAAGCAGCGGCCTACGCAGTCAGGATCCGTCTTGGCCACTAGGGGCCACCCCCGGTGGTAGGGGCGCGGATGCCATGCTCCCTACTGTTTTTCTATTCTATTCTTCAGTCGTCCTCCCGGCTTGGTCAGGACATCGGAACTCTTTCAAAGTGACGCTTATGCAGTCATGTTTCGCATAATTATGTAAATGACCGTGCCGATGACAGCAAGCAAGAAGCTGGGCAGCAGCGATACCAGGAGCGTATTACGCAGCGCCACAGTCATGGCCAGCAGAGTCCAGAGCAAGATGGCGGCGTTTGTCAGCAGCGCCATGGTGCCCCCTATCATGATCAATATGTAGAGGAGTCCGGGCGCATTGGCAAATCCGATGGCGCGCAACAGGGCTGGAAATGCGATTGGCTTATTCAGCAACTGCCCCACTAAAAGCCCAAGCAGACTCAACACCACCCACCCGGCAAGAGCGGCGGTGATGGTCCTGGTCAGGACCAGCGATTGCGCACCCAGGCCTTCCTGCCCGTAAAACCCTATGACGCCGGCGATGCCAAGGGAGAGGCCGCTCAACAGGACTACCGCCAAAGCCTGCACAGTAGCTGTTGGGTCGGCCTGAAGTTCCTGGTATAACCGGGCGTCAAAGCGCGCCGCCCGGAGCATTCGTCCGATCAATGCACCTTCCCTCTCATGGAGTGCCACGACCATATTGACGTTTGCCTGAGCGAGTGTCAACGACTACGCCCTCGACGGACTGAGGCAGCTATACGTATAATGTTTACTCCCACCATAGGATGCGGCGCATTCCAAGGAGCAAAGGAGACCTTAGTGAAGTACCGACGGGTAGCAAGCACTGAGATGGAGGTTGGTGAGGTTGCCTTTGGCGTCTGGACGGTCAGCACAGGCTGGTGGGGCAAGAGCACAGAGCAGGAAGGGGTGCGCCTGCTCGGGAAAGCCTTTGACCTGGGCATCAATCTGTTTGACACAGCCGACACCTACGGCGAAGGCCTGGGGGAAACCATCATGGCCAAGGCCTTTCCCCAGAGCCGCCACGAGATAGTCATAGGCACCAAGTTTGGGTACGACTTCTACACCTATCAGGCCAGGGAAGGACACCGTGAGCGTCCCCAGAACTTCAGCCCACAGTTCGTGCGCCAGGCGTGCGAGCAGAGCCTGCGCCGGCTGAACACCGACTACATAGACCTGTACCAGCTCCACAACCCGCGCTTGTCCGTCATCCAGCAGGATGACCTGTTCGAACTGCTGGAGCGACTGGTAGCGGAAGGCAAGATTCGGCACTACGGCGCAGCCCTGGGCCCGGACATTGGCTGGTTCGATGAGGGGGCTGCGGCCATGCAGGAGAGGCATGTCCCGTCTCTACAGGTCATCTACAGCCTGCTGGAGCAAGACCCGGCCCGCGCCTTTTTCCCTATCGCTGCGGGGGAGAACACGGGCCTGCTGGCCAGGGTGCCCCACGCTTCAGAGGTGCTCACAGATAAGTTCACGGAAGCACCCAGCTTTGCGCCTGGGGACCACAGGGCGCTACGGCGCGCTCAGTGGCTTGCTCAGGCCATAGAAAAGCGCAAGGCTCTGTTGTTTCTGGCCCAGGGCACGGGCCGCACTTTGGCGCAGGCGGCCATCAAGTTCTCCCTGGCCCAGCCCACCATTGTGGCGGTGTTGCCCAACATCACCAATGAGCAGGAGCTTATGGAGTACGCCGCAGCTCCAGAAACCCCCAACCTCACGCAGGAAGAACTCGCCCGCATCGAGGACCTCTACAAGAACAATTTCTATCTAGACTACGAGCCAGGTCAAGAGTCGGAGGGAGCGGAGGTCCGGGAGTAGGCGACTAAAGACCCTCACCCCCGGTGTCCCCCCTCTCCCGCTTCGGGCGGGAGAGGGGGGAAGAAAGAAATTTGGGGGGATACCCCCAGACCCCCAGCGGGAATCAAGGTTCCCTGCACCCTCCTGCCTTTTGAGACAAAGCTGCCTGGGACGGTAGAGGGTGAAGAAACTTAGATTGGGGGCTGTGCCACCAATCCCCCGGCCAAAGGGTGACATCCCCCTCTTGACTCCCTCTGGGATGAGTTTTCCGATGAGGTTACAGTAAGCTGCGGGCTAGCGTGACCCCTATCGCACTGCTCAACAAGAGGAGTCCCAGAGGGACGGTGCCCCGGAGCCTGCCCTGAGTGAGCCGAAGCCCTGAGCGAAGCGAATAGGCAGGGGGCCAGGCAGATGGTCGAAGAGGTTTTTCATCACCCGGCTATCGCTCCCGGTACAGAAGAAAAGAGACCAGGTCCTCCAGGTCACGGCGGCTCTGGGGGGCAAGCTCAGCAGGCCGCAGGGATTCCAGTGCCTGGTCTGCCAGCGTGCTGGCCCGCCGGTGAGCCTCCTGGCGAGCGCCGGTGGACTCCAGCACCTCCACTACCTGCCGGACATCGTCACCGTGCAGTTGCTCCTTCTGATACAACCTGTGCAGCGTTATTGCGCCGGCGCCTGTGGCATGTTGGAAGGCGTATACCACAGGGAATGTCTTTTTCTTGCGCTGGATGTCGCTATGCATCGGTTTCCCTGTAGTGGCCGAATCTCCCCATATCCCGAGAACATCGTCCTGTAGCTGGAAGAGCTGTCCCATATGCAGGCCGCTCTGAAGGAACAGGGATGCGGTGGACGGGTCTTCTGAACCCACAAGGCTGCCCATCTCCATGGCGCAGGCGATAAGCGCTCCTGTTTTGAGTGAGATCATATCCAGGTACTCTTGAGGTGTGACATCCACCCTTTGTTCAAACGCCAGGTCAAGGTACTGGCCTTCAAGCATTGCCAGGCTGCTGTTCATGAGTTTTGCCAAGGCTTGAAGTACAACAGGGATGGCTACAGGGCGGTGGGCCAGGTTTAGCATTGCCTTGCACGCCAGGGCGTAGAGGGCGTTGCCGACGCTCATGGCCTGGGGTTCTCCCCATAACGTCCACACGGTTGGCCGCTGGTGCCGTTCCCTGTCCCGGTCCTGAATGTCGTCGTGGACCAGGGAGAAGTTGTGCACCAGTTCCACGGCCACAGCCGCGGGCATGGCGTCCAGGAGTGACCCTCCCACAGCTTCGCATGTCATGAGGCAGAGGATGGGGCGCAGCCTTTTACCTCCAGCCGCAGCTATGGGTACACCCTGCGGGTCTGCCCACCCCATGTGATACCGCAGCGACGTGTGCAGCGGCACATCGTCTTGAGGAACGGCGGAGCGAAGCGCTGCCTCCAAGGCATCGGTGTACCTGGCCAGCGACGTAGGAAAGCCAGCGGTGAAGGGTGGTGTGTTCTTGGTGCTCATGCGGTCAGGCGGGAAGCGCCTGGGAACGTAGTATGCGGCCTTGCAAGTATCCCTACTTTACACCTCGGAGTGTGTCTGTCAATGGCTGGGGGTTGAACGTCAATCCTTTGGCTATAATCCATGAACCCATACACTTATTCATGTCATTCTGAGGAAGTCCCGATTGCATCGGGACGACCGAAGAATCTGGAAAGGGGGAGAACTCCACCTCCCGCCAGACTCTTCGCGGAGTTTACCCTGAGCCCACGAAG
>SHYF01000034.1 GCA_009692985.1 Dehalococcoidia bacterium | reverse complement strand
GTCGGCCTGGCGCTCCAGCCCGTCCAGCAGGTCGCAGAGCTGGCGGATCTCCCAGGGCGAGTCAATCTTACCAACTGTGACGCCGTACACCTGGGCGCACACCACGGCTGCCAGGTCTTCTTTGGCCAGGCCCGTGTTCAGTGCGTTGATGCGGGGTATGACTGTCTGTCCCTGCTGCGCTAGGGCCTTCACCCCCTCACGGATCACCTGGCGGGCGTGTTGCTTTTCCTTGTCCGGGATAGAGTCCTCCATATCTGGGACCAACGCATCGGCTGGCAGGGTGGCGGCTTTGGCCAGCATATCCTGCCGGTTCCCCGGGACAAATAGCAGGCTACGGAACAGGTCCACATCAACCTCCTGGGAGCTATTGCAAGATTATAGTCTGAATAGCTTCTAGAAGCTATTCAGCTCTGTTTACAACTTGGACCGCGCTCCGCTCGTCCCATTCGGCAAAGTCATGGGCGAGCCTGCCATTGCCGCGCAGGGGCAGGAAGACGATGCGAGCGGCCTTCGGGGCTGGTTGGCTATTTCCGCTCCTCCTGAGCGTAGTTTACCCTGAGCGGAGCCGAAGGGAAGCAAATGAGCGGCTGTGACTATTCCATGCCAAAAGCGCATTGAACCAGCCTATTTGGCTGCGGGAAAACTCCTACGACCATCCCCCTTGCCCCATTCCTGGCCAGGAAGGGGGCAAGAAGTATATCTGGGGGATACCCCCAGACTCCCACCAAAGGGGCTTCGCCCCTTTGGACTCCCTCTTTTTCGGCAGCCTGCTAGTCGGCGGGCGTGGCCACCCATATCATCTCCGCGCTGGACTCGCTCAGCGGCTCTCGATCAAACGAGCCGTACACATCCACCACATCGTAGCCGCAGGCCGCCAGCAGGTGCTGCACCTCGAATCGGTAAGAGTAGCGTATCTGGTAGTCGCGATAGGTCTTGCGTACTACGTCTCCCTGCCCATCCACCTCTTCGATGATGGTACGCACGGTCACTATCTGGTTAAAGTTGTCGTAGCTGTTCTGGTACCAAAACAGGAGTCGGTGCCCGGTGATGGGATAGGTTATTTCCCCGTCGTACAGAGGAATGGACGGATGTCTGGTGAGCCTCTCCAGGTCTGGGACGAAGAGGCTCATGACAAGCCGTCCGCCAGGCGTCAGGTGCCTCCTGATGGCGTCCAGGGACTGGCACTGGTCGGCCACGGAGAGAAGGAACTGGAACGACCTGAATGGAATGATAACCAGGGGAAATCGCTGTCCCAGGGAAAGCTCTCGCATGTCTCCACGGACAAACCGCAGCCGGTCAGCGCCCAGCCGTAGCTTCCTGGCCTTGGCCCGGGCCAGTCTTAGCATGGCGGCGGAGCTGTCCAGTCCCACCAGTCTTATGCCCGCCTGGGCGATGGGTACAGCCACCCGGCCAGTCCCGCATCCCAGCTCCAGAACAGGACCGGCCGAGGCCTTCGCCTCCTCCACCCAGAGGGAAATATCTTCGGTAACGGCGCTGTGCGCCATGTCGTAGATGTCCGCCCAGGAGTCGCCATAGGAGCTCATTTGCCCATCACTCCTTGGCCAGCTGCTGCAAGGCGTGGCGGACCTGCTCCTCAAGGGAAAGCCCGGCCTCGTCCCCCAGGGCCGCTATTGCCTTTCGCACCTCTGGGGTGGAGTAGCCCAGCGCCTGGAGCGCGGCGGCAACGTCTCCATGAGTGTCCCCTGCTGCTGCAGGAGCCGCGGCTTCCCACTCCTTCTGCAGCTTGGCCTGCAAGTCCACAACAACCCGGGCTGCCGTCCGTTTGCCGATGCCGCGCACGGACGATAGAGCATCGGTGTTGCCGGAGGCGATGGCTATGGCAGCCTCGTCCGGGGCGAAGGCCGATAGGATGCCCATGGCGAGTCGCGGCCCCACGCCACTGACTCCCAGGAGCAGGTCGAATAGACGCTTGCCTTGCAATGTGGGGAACCCAAACAGCATCGGGACCTCGTCGCGAAGCAGAAAGATGGTGTACAACGTGACCTGCTGGCCCACGGCTCCCAGTGTCTCAGTCACCGGGCCTGGTACGTACACCTGAAGGCCGATGCCGCCCACCCGGACGACCACGTGGTCAGCGCCCATGGACTCAAGTATTCCGTGAACTGAGGTGATCATATGGGTTCCCGGACTCCACCAAAGTAGCAGTTCTAAGAGCCTGGCAGTGACACAAGGCTACGGCTAGGGCATCGGCGGCATCCTCAGGCTCGGGGATGGCATCCAGTCGCAAGTGCAACACCAAGGCCTGCTGGACCTGCTCCTTGGAGGCGCCGCCGTAGCCTGTCACGGCGTGTTTCACCTGTGTGGGTGTATACCTGACGGCCGTTATGCCGCGAGCGGCGGCAGCCATGAGGGCCACGCCCTGGGCCTGGCCTACAGCCATGGCTGTCCTGGCATTCTTGGCCACGAAAGGCTCTTCAACAGCCATCTCGCTGGGAGTATGCCGAGCTGCAAGCTCCAACAGCTCCAAGTACATATGGTGTAAACGCTCTCCCAGTGGAAGGCGGGAGCTGGCTGTGATGACGCCCCAGGCCATCACCTTGGGTTCATCCGACTCGCTGGCCTCTATCAGGCCGTAGCCCATCTGGATTGTGCCTGGGTCTATGCCTAGAATACGAGCAATGGCTTTTTCACCCATCTAATACTTGCTTACGATAATATCGTGACATCTGGTTTTGGGGAGTCCAGGCGGGCGAAGCCCCCTTGGTGGGGGAACTGGGGTATCCCCCCCAGTTATTTTCTCTTCTACCCCCTTCCTGCGAGGAAGGAGGCAAGGTGAATGGTCGAAGGCGTTTTTCATCAACCTGCCAAGCCTGCAAGACGAGTTACCTAGCTTGCCTTTTGGTACTCCTCCAGCGCCTCGTCCGGGAAATCAGCGTTGGTATAGACGCGCTGGACGTCGTCCAGCTCCTCCAGCCGGTCCATGAGGTGCATTGTCTGGGTTGCGCGTTTGACATCCAGGGACAAGGTGGTCTTGGGCACCATGGAAAGCTCGGCCCTTGATATGGCGCCACCGGCCTTCTCTATAGCTTTGCGCACCTGCTCAAATGTCCCTATAGATGTCCGGATCTCCAGGGTTCTGCCTTCTATGTCGAAATCGTCGGCGCCGGCGTCAATGGCCGTGAGTGCCAGCTCCTCCGCCTGCGCCGGAGAGGCATCCACCACCACAATTCCCTTGGACTCGAAGATCCACGCAACGGACCCGCGCTCGCCCAGATTGCCGCCGCCGCGGGTAAAGGCATTTCGAAGCTCCGACACGGTGCGTGTGGGGTTGTCCGTGAAAGCCTCCAAGAAGATGGCCGCACCGCCTGGCCCGTATCCTTCATAGAGCACCTCTGCCATAGCTGTGTGGGCGCCATCGCCCGGCCCCGTACCACGTTTGATGGCGCGCTCCACGTTGTCAGTAGGCATGTTCTGGTCCCTGGCCTTCTGGATGGCCAGACGTAGGCGCACGTTCATTTCTGGGTCTGCGCCGCCCTGGCGGGCGGCCACGGTGACCTCTCTAGCCAGCTTTGTGAAAATCTGGCTCCTGCGGGCGTCGTTGGCCCCTTTGGAACGTTTGATGTTGGACCATTTGGAGTGTCCTGACATAGCTTTTATCCACGGGACGGCGTTGTTGGAAAGAAATCAACTCATTCTAGCACTGTGGAAACGGAAGGGTCAAAGAGAGCGTGTTGCATATTTATGCGCTGCGGTTAGAATACAGGCGTTATGGAACCTCAGACCTATGTTCGAGCAGGTATCGGAGCGGTGCCGCTCATACGGACATTCTGGCGTTGGTTATTGGAGCGGCAAATGGAAATAACATTTCACGCCCCCAACCATGTGCCCTCCCCATGGCGGACAGGAATTCACATAGCGGATAGTAGCCCAATAACCTAAGTTGTTGTCAATGAAGACAATCCGCACATCTTTACCTGGCTCGACATCACATTTATCAATAACAGAACTGACCGCGTAGAACGCATCAATCAAGTGACTCTTGATTGGGAAAAGCGTCGCCTATGGTTCTGGAAGAAATCCATAGCTCAAGCAGACATAAATCGTGGGCAAGCCTGGGAAAGGGTTTCATTTGAAGACATTTTATTGCAGCCGATGTCTGCACGTGTGACAGTGACATGTTGGGCACAAGGTCCCATCGCAGTGCCGTTGAAGTCTTTACCGAAACGGATGCAACTGATTCTGGAATTCAATATGGTTGGCCCTATCAGGAAGATAGAGCAATTGCTGAGTTCAGTACGGCATTCGCCTGCATCACAATGAGAGCCAGATAGCAATGGAGCGTGCCCTTCATATGCAAACGCAGCGTGATGTGTACAAGAGAACTTCAGACACCCGCGCTCTGGAATCAGAGCTGCGAAATCGCATCTCTGGCGAGGTGCGCTTCGACGCCTACTCCCGCGCCATGTACAGCACAGACGCATCCATCTACCAGATGGAGCCTGTGGGCGTAGTCATACCCCGCGATGCTGATGACGTGGCGGCGGCCATATCCACCTGCGCCAAGGCAGGCGTGGCGGTGCTGTCCAGAGGCGGCGGCACCAGCCTGGCAGGCCAGACTGTGAACCACGCCGTGGTGCTGGACTTCTCCAAGTACATGCGCAATGTCTTGGATGTGAACCAGGAGGAGTGGTGGGTCAGTGCCCAGCCGGGCATCACCCTGGACGAGCTAAACCATCACCTGCGGCCCCATGGCCTCCACTTCACGCCCGACCCGACTACCAGCAGCCGCGCCACCGTGGGCGGTGCCATCGGCAACAACTCCTGCGGCGCTCACTCGGTGGTGTACGGTAAGACATGCGACCACGTGAAAGAGCTAAGGGTTGTGCTTTCCGATGGCCAGCCAGCAGCCTTTCGTCCCCTCACCGGCGCTGCTCTGGAAGCGAAGCTGGTCCAGCAGGACCTGGAAGGCAGCATATACCGGGGCGTGCCGCGTATCGCCGCCGAGCAGCGCCAGGAGATAGAGCGGCGATACCCCAAACTCAGACGGCGCGTCTCCGGCTACAACCTGGACCTGATGCTAGGCGACACCGCTGACCTGACCAAGCTGGTGGTAGGTTCCGAGGGCACTCTGGTGGCGGTGACCGAAGCCAAGCTGAACCTGGAACCCATGCCCAAAATGAAGGCCCTGGCAGTGCTCCACTTCCGCGAGCTTGTGGAGGCGATGGAGGCCACCGTGGCCGTCCTAGGCCACGCGCCCTCGGCCGTGGAGTTGGTGGACAGGATGATAATTCAGCGCAGCCGCGAATCCCTCGGCTTCGCCCGGCGCATCACATTCGTGGAGGGAGATCCCCAAGCGCTGCTGGTAGTGGAGTTCTTCGGCGAATCGGACCAGGAGTTGCGGGCCAAGATAGAAGCCTTGAAATATGACATGCAGCGCCGTAGGCTGGGCTACGCTTGCGTTGTAGCCACAAAGCCGGAGGAGCAGGCCAATATCTGGGCCATCCGCACCGCCGGCCTGGGGCTGCTCATGGGCGTCAAGGGTGACACCAAGCCATTGCCCTTCGTGGAGGACACAGCCGTAATGCCGGAGAAGCTGCCGGAGTACGTCCGCCGCTTCGATGAGGTCGTGCGTTCCCACGGTACACAGGCGGCGTACTACGGCCACGCCAGCGAAGGTTGCCTGCACATCCGCCCGCTGATAAACATAAAGCAGCAGGACGGTCTGGACAAGCTGGTTGCCATCGCTACGGACATAAGCGACCTGGTACTGGAGTTCGGCGGCTCCCTGAGCGGCGAGCACGGCGACGGCATTGTGCGGGGGGTGTGGACGGAGAAGATGTTCGGTACCGCGCTTTACAATGCCTTCCGCGAGTTGAAGCGCACCTTCGACCCATTGGGGATCATGAATCCGGGCAAGATAGTGGACTGCCCTCCGCTCACCGAAAACCTGCGCCTTGGCCCTGGCTATCGCGCCACCGAGCCGTTCACCATCCTGGACTTCTCCGGCGACGGAGGTTTCGCGCGGTCGGTGGAGCTGTGCAACGGCGTGGGAGCTTGCCGCAAGACACTGGGCGGAACCATGTGCCCATCCTATATGGTCACCCACGAAGAGGAGCACTCCACACGGGGCCGGGCCAATGCCCTGCGGTCGGTGCTGTCCGGGGCGCTGCCTGCGTCGGAGTTCACCAGCAAGCGGCTTTATGACGTTATGGACTTGTGCCTGGAATGCAAGGGGTGCAAGGGCGAGTGCCCATCCAACGTCGACATGGCCAAGATGAAGTACGAGTTCCTGTCCAGCTACTACAAACGCCACGGTATGCCCCTGCGCTCGCGTATGTTCGCCGGCATCGCCACTCTGAACCGGTGGGGGTCGCGGATGGGGCCTTTGGCCAACGCCGCCGTGGCCAATCCGGCTAGCCGGTGGCTACTGGATAGGTTCGTGGGCATAGACCGGCGCCGCCGACTGCCTACGCTGGCCCGTCAGACTTTTCCTCAGTGGTACCATATGCATACGCAAGTCAGGAAGGTGCAGGGAACCTCGGTTCCCGCCGGGGGACTGGGGGTGTCCCCCAGAATTGAAAATCCCCCTCTCCGAGACGGAGAGGGGGACACAGGGGGTGAGGTCGCCTTCCCCCTGGGCCAGGTAGTGCTATTCAACGACACCTTCATGAACTACAGTGAGCCGCAGGTGGGCCAAGCAGCGGTGGAGCTGCTGGAGACAGCAGGCTTCATGGTCTTGCTGGCCAATCCTCGGTGCTGCGGCCGGCCCATGATCTCCAAGGGGATGCTGGAGAAGGCCAAAGAGAACGCCCGCTACAACGTAGAACTCCTCTTTCCCTATGCCCAGGCTGGCGTGCCCATCATTGGGTGCGAGCCTAGCTGTCTGCTTACCCTGCGCGACGAATATCCAGACCTACTGCGCAGCCCGGAGGCCAAAGCGGTGGCGGACCACTCCTATTTGCTGGACGAGTTCCTGATGAAGCTACACCGGGAGGGTCAGCTAGTCCTGCGCTTCAAAGAGACGCCCGGCAAGGTGCTGTTTCAGGGCCACTGCCATCAGAAGGCACTGGCGGGGAGTGCAGACTCGTTGGCGGCGCTGCGGCTCATACCTGGGCTTCAGGTGGAGGAGGTGGACGCCGGCTGCTGTGGTATGGCGGGGGCCTTCGGCTACGAGAAGGAGCATTACGACATCTCTATGGCCATTGGCGAGCGGCAGTTGTTCCCGGTGGTGCGGTCAGCGTCCGAAGCTCGGATAGCCATCACCGGCTTCTCCTGCCGGATCCAGGTCCGCGACGGCACGGGCCGCTGCCCGGAGCACGTGGCGGAGATACTGAGGGCGGCGATAGAAAAGTAGCGCAGCCGTGCCTCAGCTTGCCGATGCTCTTACCCCGCGCTGGCCATTACCCGCTGGCGGAAGGCGGCCAGCCGCTCCAGCATTTCCAACAACGCCTGTCCCCAGGGCCTGTCCAGGTGCTTGAAATCCAGGTGCAGAAGCGTGCCGCCCACGCGGACTTGCGGCCCCAGCTCCTTTTCCAGCGCCGGCCTGGCTCCGCCCACATCTTCACGCAGCCTCACCATCACTGATTCTGGCTCCTTGGTCACAGTCTCAACGTCGGCAGCATGGGCCAGCGCTCGCACGCGTATGGTGTACAGCAGGTTGTGTGCCTCCCGCGGTAGCGGGCCGAACCTGTCCCATAGCTCTGCTTGTACCTGATCTACCTCTTCCAGGGAACGGGCGCGGCTGAGGTGCTGGTACAGTGCCAATCGCGTTGGTAAGTCCTCTACGTAGTCGGTTGGTATGCGTGCTGGCAGTCGCAGGTTCACTGCTATCTGTGCCTGCTCCTCCTGGGGTGCGCCCACGGCAGGCATCGGAGCATCTGGACTTGCCTTGAGCTCCTCCACGGCTTGGGCCAGCAGTTGGGAGTATAGCTCGTACCCCACGGCGTGGATGTGCCCGCTTTGCTCGCCGCCCAGCACACGGCCAGCGCCGCGAATCTCCAGGTCTTTCATGGCGACGTGGAAGCCAGCGCCAAGCTCCGACGCCGACAGTATGGTCTCCAAGCGCTTCTGGGCTGTCTCGGTGATGCGCTTCCCGCGAGGCACCATAAAATAGGCGTAGGCGCGGTGGCTGCCCCGGCCGATACGCCCCCTGAGCTGATATAGCTGCGCCAGCCCCAGGGCATCGGCCCTGTCCACAATGAGCGTGTTGACGTTGGGCAGGTCCAGGCCCGATTCTATGATGGTGGTGCACACCAACACGTCGAACTCGTCCTTAGAAAAGTCATTCATCACCTTCTCCAGATCGTCCTCCTGCATTCGACCGTGCCCAATGGCGAAAGTCGCTTCGGGCACCAGTTGGCGCAGGCCCTCCGCCACCCGTGCGATACTTTGAACGCGGTTGTGCAAGTAGTAGACCTGGCCACCCCTGTCCAGTTCCCGTAGAATGGCCTCCCGCACCATATCGTCGCTGTCCTCGGAGACGTAGGTCTTGATGGGCAGCCGCTCCTCCGGCGGCGTCTCCATGGTGCTCATATCTCGAATGCCGGATAGCGCCATGTGCAGCGTGCGTGGAATGGGCGTGGCGGTGAGCGTAAGCACGTCCACCTGGGCGCGCATCTGCTTGAACCGCTCCTTGTGGGCCACGCCAAAGCGGTGCTCCTCGTCCACAATCACCAGGCCCAGGTTCTTGAACTGCACGTCCTTCTGGAGCAGGCGATGCGTTCCGATGCAGATGTCCACCTTCCCAGAGGCCAGTCCTTCTACAACGGCCCGCTGTTCCTGGTCGGTGCGGAAGCGGCTAAGCACCTCCACGGTGACTGGGTACGGCTTGAGGCGCTGGCTGAATGTGGTGTAGTGTTGCTGGGCCAGCACCGTGGTGGGGACAAGGACGGCCACCTGCATTCCGCTGGCAATTGCCTTGAAGGCGGCTCGAAGAGCTATCTCCGTTTTGCCGTACCCAACGTCGCCGCAGACCAGCCGGTCCATGGGCCTAGAGCGCTCCATGTCCTCTTTGACCTGGGCAATGGTGGCAATCTGGTCTGGTGTCTCCTGGTAGGGAAAGCTATCCTCCATCTCCCGCTGCCAGGGCGTGTCCTCGCCCATGCCGAAGCCTGGAGTGGACTCTCGCACCGCGTAGAGGGCCAGAAGCTCCTGGGCCATCTCGTGAGCGGAGCGCTTCACCCGTGCCTTGGTGTGCGCCCATTCCTGGGTTCCCAGGCGGGTCAGGGTCGGTGGCTGGTCGCCGGGGGTTACATAGGGGGTTACGCGATCTGTATGCTCCGATGGGACGTACAGCTTGTCTCCTTCGGCGTACTCCAGCACAAGGTACTCCTGCTCCTCTGCGGCTTCACCCATAGTCGTGGTGCCGGCGAATCTGGCCACACCGTGATCGGTGTGTACCACGAATGACCCTGGCGTGATTTCAGCCGCAAGTGGCTGCCGGGATGCCACGGACACGCGCCGTGGACGGTGAATCTTTGCGGTCCCAAACACCTCTGTATCGGTGAAGAGCACGGTGCCTGGCTCGCTGGAGGCTATCCACCCCTCGGCCAGAGAACCGTGCACCAGCGTAATGGAGCCTGTGGGTGGCAGGTGGTCTATGGAATCCACCGAGCTTGGCCCCAGGCCCGCCTCGGCCATCAGCTCTTGGAGCCGCTGGGCATGGCCTGTCACAACCACAACTCGCTGGCTGCCCTGGCTGCGAGTCCGCACCTCTTCCAGAAAGGAGTCCATCCTGCCCACGAAGGAAGGCGCCTGAGTGAAAGGAAACGAGGCTGGTTGCTCTCCGGCCCAGCGGCTAACATCCAGTCGTCGGGGTAGCTGTTGCAATCGCTGCGCCACCTCCTCCCAGACGAAATAGGGGGAAGGGAACGCGCCAGGGAGCTCGCCCCGGCCCAGCTTGCCCTCTCGGAGCTGGAAGGAACGCCTGTCAATCTCTCGGAATGCCTCCTCCACCTCCGAAGGCTGGTCCACCACCAGCACCGCCTTAGCTGGCAGAAACTCCAGTACGGAGTGGCGACTGAAGAACCCTGCGTAGAAGCTGGCATCCTCCACCTCCTGCCCAGCCATCAGCAAGGACAGATCCTCTTCTATGCGACTCCATATCTGGGGCGAACATTTAGAGGCATCCAGGTTACGGATGGCCTGCTCCACCCAGGTATGGTCTGCCTTTGCTGGCAGAAGCTCCCGCGCAGGTATCACAGTCGTCTGCTCAACAGGCTCCAGAGAGCGCTGGGTGCCTGGATCGAATGTGCGCAGGCTCTCCAGAACATCGCCCCAGAACTCCAGGCGTACAGGCAAACGCTCACCCACGGGAAATATGTCCACAATGCCTCCGCGCCGGCTCATGGCTCCGGGGGCCTGGGTAACCCTCTCCATCCGGTAGCCCATGGCCGCCCACCTGGCAAGGAGCGATCCTATAGCAACCCTATCGCCGTGCCGCACCACATGACACCCATCTGGGAGCTGGAACACCGGTGGAGCGAGAGTCTTCAGGGCGACCCCGGGGACGGACGCCACCACTATGGGAGGGTACTCCTGAGAATGGACGCCCGCCAACGCCGCCAGAGTCCACAGGCGCTGCTGAGTGGTGGCGTTGTCAGCGGTCATGTGCTCAAAGGGCAGAGCCTCCAACTCCGCGAACTGGTGTATAGGGGCGTTATCTCCCCAGTAGGCTGTAAGCTGGTCGTAAAGGCGGCGCGCGTCTTCAGGTCGGGGCACTACCACCAACACTGGGACCTGCATCTCTTGCCAGATAGCCCCCAGGGCCAGGGCTTTGGCTGACGGAAGGATGGACAACGACTCCTTCTGGCCGGCCTGGAGGTTATCTGCCATGCGCCGGAACTGAGGTAGGCCAGTTAGGATTTCGGCAACGCCTTTTAGCAATGTGATGACCTCTCTTTATGTAGAGGCTATTCCGAAATTTACCTCTGGGGGACTGGGGGTGTCCCCCAGCTTCCTTTCTTCCCCCTCTCCCGCTGTGGCGGGAGAGGGGGCCAAGGGGTGAAGGTTTTTGGAACAGCTTCTAACGGTATAACGCCTAAAGGGGCTAGAACAACGACCCTAGCCCACGGAAGATTGTAGCAGAGGAAGGGGAGCGACTCAACGGCGGCTTCGTTGACGCCTTCCCTACTCTCTTGTACAGTGGTGCCATCATGCCCAGGTTCGATGCCAACCTGACAATGCTTTTTACCGAGGTGGATTTTCTGTCCCGTTTTGAGCGTGCAGCCAGGGCCGGATTCACGGCAGTGGAGTACCTGTTCCCTTATGCATGGCAGAAAGAGCAATTGGTGGAGCAACTCCAGAGACATGGCCTGGAGCAGGTGCTGTTCAACCTGCCGGCTGGCAACTTTCAGGCTGGGGAGCGCGGCATCGCCTGCCTACCAGATCGGGTGGGTGAGTTCCAAGATGGCGTCGGTCTGGCCATCGCCTACGCCAAGGCGCTAAATTGCACCCGCCTGAACTGTCTTGCTGGCATTGCGCCCGCGGGCGTCCACGCGGAGAAGCTCCGCCAGACCCTGGTAGATAATCTCAGATTCGCCGCTGCCGCACTGGAGAAGGAGGGCATCCGGCTGCTGGTGGAGTCATTGAACAGCCAGGACTTCCCTGGGTTCTACCTGGTGCGTACGCGGGATGCGCTCCGTTTGTTCCACGATGCGGGCCACGCCAACCTCTGGCTCCAGTACGACATCTACCATATGCAGGTCATGGAGGGTAATCTGACCAGGACCATTCGGGACAACTTGCCACGTATCGCGCATATGCAACTTGCAGACAATCCGGGCCGGCACGAACCGGGGACTGGCGAGATCAACTATGCCAACCTCTTCCGTTTCATAGATGAGGCAGGTTACGACGGCTGGATAGCGTGTGAGTACAACCCTTCCAGCGTCACGGAGACCAGCCTTGAATGGGTTAGGCCGTATCTGTAACAACGGACGCAGTCCGGCGGGCCGGGTGGGCGCTCCTTTTTATTGGTGAGCAGGGCCCTTTGGTGGAAGTCATGGCTGTTGCGGTAGTCCTAATCAATTAGTTTGGTGAATTCGTTACTGGGTTTGCCTGCCTTTTCGTGCTAAGCGGGCAGTCGCGAGATAACCACGGAGCCTCGGCCACAAAACAAAGCGAGGCCCCGATAACATCGGGACCCCGCTATTTCGCCTTGTTCAAGGTAAAGGCCGCTTCATCTGGAAACTACGGCCAACTGCCCCATCCTCTCCTTGACCGTCCGTTTCATGGCCCGAACCTTGTCTAACCCCGGGTACGCGCCCCCTTCCGCTACGCGGTCGAAGAGCATTTCATTTTCCAACATAACCTCTAACCGGCCCCCGTCCACGGGGGTCAGGCTAATTCCTAACGTACCCTTGAATTCGGACCAGAACTCGGTGGCGATCCACGCCGCCATGGGAAGGAAGCCTCAACCGAGGCAGTACCGTATCTCCATTTGAAGCTTACCTGAATGTTGTGACATAAGCATCACCTCCTTATATTTAGCCAAAAACAAGAAAGCTGACGTGCAGTGTACCTCAAGGACGGTATTTTGTCCATAGGTCCAGAGGTTGATACTTTTGACCCACTGAGTGGTACAATCAATGTCCTGTGGGCCGCCTTAGGCTCCCAAAACTAACGCCCCTCGCCGAAATAAGGCAAGCGATTCGTTGAACGCAGTAGTTACCAGCAGAAACCATCCCCGCGTTTTCTATGGGTGGTATATAGTCCTGGCAAGTGTTGCACTCAACTTCTACTTATCGATTGTGTTTTTCCAGGGCTTCCAGGTCTTCTTCCTGCCTATTCTGACAGAATTTACTTGGAGCCGTGCCCTCACTTCAGGTGCTTACTCGCTTCGCCAACTGGAATCGGGTTTTCTGGCACCTGTAGTGGGCTTCCTGGTCGATAAATGGGGCCCCAGAACAGTCATATTGGTGAGTGTAATTTGCACCGGCGCTGGCATGGTGCTTTTGAGCACTATCCACTCCATATCGTCTTTTTACCTGGCACTGATGGTAGTGTCCATAGGAACCAGCGGCGCATCTCACGGCATAACATGGCCTGTGGCTGTCGC
>SHYF01000033.1 GCA_009692985.1 Dehalococcoidia bacterium | reverse complement strand
GCTGCCTTGTCGTCTGGATCGCCCAGCAGCCGGCAGAAGCGGATGGCCTCCTCGGCGCCGCCAGTGTCCCAGAAGGAGTCCTGCACTGCGCCAGTCAGGCAGGCGCGGCGATATTGGGCATCGGCTATGTAGGCGCACAGGCGAATGGCCTCCCCTGGGTTTCCGCGAGTAGCACCACCCACGTCGCGCCCCATGCTGGCATAGCACAGGAACTGCACCGACCTGGGGGCTTCGCCACACCACTGCGCCACCTTCTGGAAATCGCCCTGGGCAAGTTGCAGCATGCGGGATGTCTGGTAGAAATAGCAGCCTTCCTGGTAGTGCGGCCCCAGACCGTTGCACGGGTAGTGAGGATCATTCGAAAGATACTTGGTGGGAAGCCCCATAGCTCCCGACAGGCCGCCAACGATGTTTTCCATGAACACGCCCGATTGGCAGGAGCCACGGTCTGTTTCCAGCGACAGAGTATCGCAAGCATCCAATACCTTAGGCAGATCATACTTGTACCATGCCGTGAGCCCGTGGCCTATGCCGTGGACACACTGGTGGCGGAGGAAGCTGTTCAAGGAGTCGGAGCAGAGGGCGGACATGTCTTGTTGAAGCTGATCTGCTCCGCGATCCAAGAAATAAGCCTCGGTAGCGCCATGCAAAGCACCAGCGTGGCATTCGTGGCTGACCAGCGCGATGACCTGCTCCCCGAAGAGTTCGTAGGACCTCCGCCCTACCGTATGCGCCAGTGAGTGGCAATCGGTCCCTCGGCGCTTCTCCGAGTCCGCCAATTGTTGCACGGTTACGGCGGGCCCGTAATCCCTAAGAAACTGCTCCAGTGCCTTGGGTTCCCGCCATAATGCCTCGACCTGCGTCTCAGTGATGCCCTCTGGGGGCTTGAAGAGGATTTGCCTGGTGGGCTCAACCGTTCCAACCGTTGGGGCCAAGTCGTGGCCGGTATGGGCGCCAGGGCTAGCTAGGGTAGGGGTTTGGGCCGCAGATGTTTCCTGTATGGCAGGGCCTTTCCCTTCGCACCCCAATGCCACCAGAAGGAACGCCGCCCCACCAAGGATGAAGAAAATGGTACTGTTGGGCCTAACGGTTGATTGCTCACAGGGAACATGTCGCAATTGTGGCATTATACGGGAATGGTAGCCCATTGGCAAACCCGGCTCTTCTGACGTGGCTAGGTTACGAAACCATCGCCGCTACACCACTGCCAGCATTCGCTCCAGGGCAATGCGGGCGTAGCGAGCGGTCTCCTCGTCCACGGAGACACGGTTGAGGACGCGGCCTGCTACTAGCTCCTCCAGCACCCACGCCAGGTAAGCGGGATGGATACGGTACATGGTGGAACAGGGGCAAATCACAGGGTCCAGGCAGAACACAGTTTTGTCCGGGTTCTCGTGGGCCAGGCGGCTTACCAGGTTTATCTCAGTCCCAATGGCGATAACCGAGCCTGGCGGAGCCTGGGTAACAGTGCGGACGATGAACTCGGTGGAGCCATCCATGTCCGCGGCCTCTACTACTTCGCGGGTACACTCTGGATGCACCACCACCTTGACGCTGGGGAAGCGGCGTCGCGCCTCTTCTATCTGTGCCACAGTGAAGCGAGTGTGGACGGCGCAGTGCCCCTGCCATAGGATTACCTTGGACTGCTGAATCTGGCTGCGGCTTAGGCCGCCCAGGGGCTTGAACGGGTTCCACACCGCCATCTCTTCCAGGGGTATGCCTACCTTGACGCCAGAGTTGCGCCCAAGGTGCTGGTCAGGCAGAAAAAACACCTTGTCGCCGCGTTCAAAGGCCCATCGCATCACCGCTGCGGCGTTGGATGATGTGCAGACAATGCCACCATTCCTGCCGCACATTGCCTTGATGGCAGCGGTGGAGTTCATATAGGTGACTGGAATAAGGCCGCTGCCCGCCACCTGGCTCAGCTCGTCCCAGGCGTCCAGGACGTCATCGGTGGGGGCCATGTCTGCCATGGAGCAGCCGGCGTTAATGTTGGGCAGGACCACCTGCTGGCGTGGGCCGCTGAGTATGTCAGCTGTCTCGGCCATGAAGTGGACGCCGCAGAAAACGATGAAGTCAGCTTCCTTCTGCCGTGCCGCGTTCTGGGAGAGCATGAAGGAGTCGCCTTTGAAGTCAGCGAACTGGATGATGTCCTCGCGCTGGTAGTGGTGGCCCAGGATGACCGCCCGTTTCCCCAGCTTCTCCTTGGCGGCGCGGATGCGTGGGTAGAGCACCTCTGGCTTCATGCCCATGTACTCCCGGGGCAGCTTCTGCCAGCGGATATTGGCCTTCAGTTCCTCGGCCAGGGGCTTGCTCGCCAGCGACTCATCGGTGCGGCAGAAGGCCGAGTGCTCGATCTCAGTGATTGGTATGATAGGTTCGCGAATGGTAGTAGCCATAGAACTCACCCCGCCACAGATACTAGGGCAAAGGAGATTGTCATTCAAGTATACGACATTGGGAATAGCAGGACAAACTAGCGGCTGCTTGGGGAACAATGGAGTCACAATGGTTATATAGTGGTGAGCCTGTCGAACCATGCCAGCAGATGAAAGGTCCCTCTCGTGTCCTCCGACGAGGCTCAGGATGAGCGGGACTTGAAACGTAGCTTCCTGGATTGCAACATACCCTAACTGAAACCACAAATACGGCCTATGGCCGACTACCTCTCCATCTGCTAGACTGAGGGCTAGGCTGCAAGGAGTATAGACATGCCCGCTATCCCGGACAAAGACAAGCAGGCTCTAAAGGACCGGTTCAAAAAAGAGCTGAAGAACGACGTTACCATACGTCTGTTCACCCAGAGGACCTTTGGCCTCACCATACCTGGCAGGGAGTGTCGCTACTGTGACCAGACGCAGGCACTCATGGAGGAGCTGGCTGCCCTTTCACCCAAGCTGCACATGGAGGTCAAGGACTTCTACTCGGAAACCAAGGAGGTCAGAGAGGCCTGCGTTGATCGGATACCCGCCATAGTGCTAACCAAGGGTGCAGGCTCCAACGTCAAGTTCTACGGGATACCAGCGGGCCACGAGTTCACAACAGTGCTCGATGACATCGTCACGTTGTCCAGGGGTGTCAGCCCGCTGTCCCTGGACACGCGCAAGAAGCTGAAGCGGCTCAAAGAGGATGTGCACATCCAGGTGTTCGTCACACCCACCTGCGAGTACTGCCCGCCCATGGCCCGTGTGGCCCATGCAATGGCAATGGAAAACAACCACATTCGCGCCGATGTGGTTGAGGTACAGGAGTTCCCGCTCGTAGCCCAGCGGTACATGATTTCGAGCGTGCCCAAGACGGTGATCAACAACCGCGTGCAGTTTGTGGGAGCAGTCTCGGAGGCCGTGTTGATGGACAAGGTGCTGGAGGCTGCAGGCTTATCCCCAGAGGAACGAACCACTCCTGCCTTCTCCACCGCCCCTGAACTCGGGCCTTCCACCCGGCAATCAGCCTGAGCGCCGGAGGTTGACGAAGGTCTCCTTCGGCCATCCCCCTGACCCCCTTCCTCGGCAGGAAGGGGGAAAGAAATGAATCTGGGGGGGACACCCCCAAACCCCCGCCCCTTCACTTCGTTCAGGGCAGGCTCTGGGGCTTTGCCCCTCTGGACTCCTCTTTTTCAGCAGCCCGCTACGCTCGGCGTACGAAAACCTTCTCACCATCAGTGCGGACGTCGAAGACCGGCAGCGGATCTTCTGCAGGCCCAGACATCACAGCACCAGTCTTTACGTCGAACTGGCTACCGTGGCAGGAGCATTCAAGCACATCGCCTGCCAGCGACCCTTCTTCCAACAGCCAGCATTCGACGTGAGTGCAGACATCGCTCACGGCGTATATCTGGCCACCTACGTTGGCTAGCGCTATCCATTGATTTCCCAAAGCCACCTGTTTCAGCCCCCCCAGAGGCACCTCCCCCACCTTGGCAACCTCGACGAAATCTTCCACGAAAGCACCCCCTTGGCTGTCTGACTGGGACTCATACTGACATAGCATCCATTGTAGCCTGGCGGAGCGCACGGCGAGAAGCCCGACTGTCACTTGCGTTCCAGCCGCACAGATTCCAGCGCCGGCAGCCCTCCGGGCGTGACGACATAGCCCAGCACGTAACGCTTAACCAGGACGTAGGTGTTGCCATGCCAGAGAGGAATGGCAACCGCGTCCGCCAGAACCAACTCCTGGGCCTGGCGATACATCGCCAGGCGGCGCTCCACGTTCTGCTCGATGCGCGCCGCCTCCAGTAGGGCGTCTAGCTGAGGGCTGGCGTAAGCTCCTATGTTATTGGCCGCGCCGCTGTGAAACAGCACGTCCAGGATGTTCTCCGGGTCCGGATAGTCGGCCACCCACCCGAAGTCGAATATGTTGTCCACCTCTTCACGCAGGCGGTAGTAGTACGCGTCCGGAGGAAGCTGGCGCACCGACACCTCCACTCCCAGGCTGGCCCGCCACATCTCCACCAGCGCAGAGGCCGTGGGTCCTGGCCCCCCCTGGCCTGGCGTGGTATAGGTTATGGGCGGCAGCTTGCCTGCTCCGCCATACCTGGAAAGAGTCATGAGCCTTCGGGCCTCAATTGGATCGTAAGGTATCGGTTGCGTTTCCTGGATGTAGCCCGGGATGCCCGGCGGCAGCAGGCCCAAGGCCCTGGGGAGACGGCCTTGGCGCACCACCTGCGCCAGCTTATCCACGTCCACCGCAAGGGCAAAGGCCCTGCGAACCATAGGGTCATCGAAGGGTGGCTTGGCCGTATTGAAGCCCAGGTAGCTGACGCTAAGCTCCGGGTACACACGCAGCTCCTGCCGCAGGGGGCTTTGCGGGTCCTGCACTCGCTCCAGGTCTCCAGTACTTACGTACGCCACGTCTATGTCTCCCCGTTCGTACATACTCATAGGGATGCCTGCCAGGAAGCGGAACAGAACGTAGCTGACCTGGGGCACTTCCCTGTAGAAACCTTTATTGCGCTCCAGGATAAGGTACTGCTCCTTCTCCCACTCCTTCAGCCTGAAAGGGCCTATGCCGTTGGGTTGGCGGTACCAATCGGCGCCGCGGGCTACGTTTTCCGAGTCCACAACGAATGCCACGGGGGAGGTCAGCTTGGCCAGGAAGTAGGCCTTGGGGCCGTCTATCCGTATCTCCACGGTGCTGTCGTCCGGGGCGCGCAGGCCAGCTATGCGCTGCGCCTTGCCTTGCAGCTTCTCCTTCACTCCAACGATGTCGCCAAGATAAGTGGGCGCCGTGAGTGAGCCTGTGGCCGGACTAGCGGCACGTTCCAGTGAAAAGAGCACGTCCTGGGCCGTAACGCGCCGTCCACTATGGAACTTGGCGCCTGGCCTGAGACGAAAGACGTAGCGAGTGCCGCCATCCAGGACATCCCACCGTTCCGCCAGGTCTGGCGCAACGCGCATCTGACTATCCAAGCGCACCAGGCCGCTAAATATCTGGGTCACGTACTGGTGAGAGGTGGACTCCTGGGACATTGCTGGGTCCAGGGTGATGGGCTCATCCTCGGCCAGCACCAGGGTCTGATCCCTGGGAAGGCCCTGGACAAGCCCCCAGGAGGATAGCGTTGCCGTGGCTGTGGGAGTGGCTAGCGGCGTGGGAGTAGCAGTGGCGGGAAGCGTGTCCATCCCGACTGAGGTCGGGACAGGCGTTGCCGCGGGCAGCAGTGGTGTGCCTGGCGACTGGGCCCGGCAAGCCGGCAAAAGGGTCACGGCCACAAGCAGAGTGGCGATGATACGCAACAGCGACTTCACAGATGCGTTCCTTATCGTTTCCTCCGTCGCGTGGCCAGCGCCAGGCCCGCCAGCACCAGAGGCCCAAGAAGAGGAGTCGCAGCATCAACACCATGGCTACCAGCGTTCGTGGGCATGGGCAGGCCGGCGTTGCAACTGCCCCAAGAGAGGGGCCGGACTGTAGGTGTGGCCTCCGCCACCGCGCGGGTGGAACCAGGAGTGGCTTCCAGTGCCGGCGTTGGGGTGGAAACTGTATACGGTTCAAATGTAGGTATTGCTGGCGCCAGGGGCACGGGCGTCCTATTCTGCTGCGCCTGTGACATGGGCGGCGCGCCGATGTGCCTGCGCCATTGCGCCTCCAGCCCGTCCTGGTCAAACCCGTACACCTGCGTAAGGGCCGCATCGGCTGTGGTGCCTGCGCGAAAACCAGTCAGGAGCGTCCCCAGCTTCTCAGGGCCGTAAGTCTGCGTCAGGTACTGCACCAGGCTAAAGCTCTCTCCGTATGCCAGCGTGGCCTGCTGGGCAGATGTGGGGAAGCCACCGCCGAGGCCCCGAACGGAGATAAGCCCACCGGCATCCAATGCTCCCTTCAGGGCATCGGCGTAGGATGGCAATGGGTTGCCTGATGCGTCCTCGTTGTAGGTGGCCAGGCCCTCGTTGAGCCAGGTGGGAATGTCCCGGAAACAGTTGAATGCGACCTGGTCTACTATCACATGGGTTAGCTCGTGGGCCAGGGCACGCTGCCCCCAGGCTAAAGAAGCGGGAGGGATGCTTATGGCGATGATGTTGAATCCGCCAAAGGCCACTCCTCCGGTCCATTCCGGAGGAAATACCAGCGCACCCTGGAGGTCCTCGGTAGAGCCGTAGATGAATAGCTTGACCGGCCTTTCAGGCCGCGCCCCCGCCGACCTGTCCAAACGGCCCAGGGCATCCTGGGAAGCTGCCATGAGGGCAGTGCCAAAGGCCGTGTCGCCGCGGTACCAGTTGATGGTCAGAGGGCCTTGCCGCAAGCTCTGCCAGGAGTATCTGTCATCCGCCACCTCGTAGGTCTGCTCTGGGGCCTCCACGACCTCTCCCGATGCGTCCCGCAATATCCATCGGTAGCGCACCAGAGCGCCAGGCGGCAGGTCGCCACCCTTGCGGGTGTCCCACGTCCAACTGGTGGACACGCGCTGTCCAGGCTGGAACTGGGCAAGCCCGCTGCTTTCCGCCAGGGCGCAGGAGCGTTGCTCCACGCGGAAGCGCACCTCCGCCCGGGTGATGTTCCGTGGCCCCCGGGCCTCCACGTGGAATGTGATGGACGTTGGAAAGTCCACCGTGACGTTGGTATCCAACGCGTGGAGAGTGTCCTGGGCGGCCCCTGGCCTGGGCGATGCCAACCCCAGGCCCAGCAAGGCCAAGAGGACAGCAACTCGCAGTAAGCTCCTAGCGGCGTGCTGAGAACCTCTTCCGACCATCCCCCTAACCCCCTTTCCTTAGCTTTGTCCCAAAAGTCCCTGACCTCACCCCCTACATCCCCCTCTCCGTGTCGGGGATGGGGAGTTTTGAATCTGGGGGATACCCCCAGACCCCCAGCGGGAACCAAGGTTCCCTGCGCCTTCCTGACTTTTGAGACAACGGCCTTCGGCTTCCCATTCGCGGAGCCTGCCCTTGAGGCCTGCCCAGGGCCGAAGGGCTCAGGGACAGGCTCTGGCCAGGAAGGGGAAATAATTTGTATCTGAGGGACACCCTCATACTCCCGGCAGAAGGACGTAGCCCTCTGCACTCCCCTTTCTCAGCAGCCTTCTAGTGGTGATGGATGACAACTTTCGCAACGGGTACGGCATTGTCCTTTCGTCCCGACAGCAGTCGGACCTATCCGCTCTGCGCCTGGCCGATGGCGGAAAGCAAGTATGCCTGAAGCAGTTGGCTCAGCTGGCCGTTCAGCACGGCATCAGTGTCCGATGTCTCGTACCCTGTGCGGTGGTCCTTCACCATCTTATATGGATGCAGGACGTAGCTGCGAATCTGGTTGCCCCACTCCGCTGATATGTGCTGGCCCTTGAGCTTGGCCTGCTCCTCGGCGCGCCTTTTTATCTCGCGCTCCACCAGCCTTGCCCGCAGCACCTTCATGGCTGACTCCTTGTTCTGGAGCTGGGAGCGTTCGTTCTGGCATGTGACGACTATTCCAGAGGGCAGGTGGGTTATGCGAATGGCGGTGGACGTCTTCTGGACGTTCTGGCCGCCGTGGCCGCTAGCGTGGTAAACGTCCACGCGCAGATCGTCTGGGCCGATGATCAGTTCCGTCTCCTGCTCCGCCTCTGGCAGCACCTCCACCAGGGCAAAGGAGGTGTGGCGAGCATGGGCGGCGTCATAGGGGGAGAGACGCACCAGCCGGTGGACACCACGCTCCGCCCTCAGATAGCCGTAGGCCCACTGGCCTGCCACCTCCACCATTGCGCTCTTGATGCCGGCCTCGTCACCAGGCGACATGTCCAGGATCTGAGTCTTGTACCCCTGGCTCTCCGCCCAGCGTAGGTACATGCGCAACAGCATCTGGGCCCAGTCCTGGGACTCAGTGCCGCCGGCACCAGCGTGGACGGCCAAGATGGCTGTACGGTCGTCGTAGGGGCCGGAGAAGGCTAGCAGGAACTCCATCTGGCCTAGCTGCGACTCCAGTGCCAGCAGCTCCTCCTGGAATGTGTCCTGAAGACTGGCGTCATCCTCATCCAGGGCTAGTTGGACTAGCTCATCAAGGGCAACGGCCCGCTGGTGCAAGCCTTGCCACTGGCCCACCATTTCACCAAGCTGGGCCAGGCGGCGCATGGCGGACTGCGCCTCTTGTGGGCGCTCCCAGAAGTCGGATGCTGCACTGCGCCGCTGCAACCGTGCGATCTCTTCCTCTTTGGCGGCCAGGTCAAAGACGCTCCATGAGGTCAGATATGCGATGGCGAAGTAGCACGGCGCGCTCTTTGCTTTCTTGCAAGATGATTACTTCCTTTTCCCCAGCGTTCTGTTTTGTCCCGACCTGTTGGGACTTGAATAAGTCTGACAGCTTAAACCAGTATCGAGGTTCAGTAATATACGGCATTGCCGGAGCCACCTGTGGCCGCCATGACCTCGCCGGTGATGGCCCAAGCTTTGTCGGAGGCCAAGAACGTCGCCAGGTAGGCAATCTCCGAGGCATCCACCATGCGCCCAATAGCGTTGGCACCGGGGGAGCCAGGAGCAAAGTCGCGCTTCTCCAGCTCTTCTAGCGATATGCCCTGTTGGGCCGCGCGGGAGGCCAACAGTGCTGGCGTGCCCTCTGTGCGGACGGCGCCTGGATGGATGCAGTTGACTGTAATGCCGTAGCGTCCAAGCTGGTTAGATAGTGTCTTGGTCAGATGCACCAGAGAGACGTTTCGCGCTCCACCGCTCAAGTTGCCAGCGGTACGGGCAGCGCCGCCGCTAATGTTGATAATGCGGCCCCACCCCTGCTTTTTCAGGAATGGAATGGCGGCACGGGCGCAGCGCAACGCTCCCACATACTTGACGTCGAAGTCGCGCATCAAGTCATCCTCATTTACTGTTTCGATGGGGCCGATGGCAGTGGCTGACCCGACGGGCAGCGAGGCGCTGTTGACAAGAATGTGCAGCCCTCCCAGCTTCTCTGCCGCCTCAGCCATCATCCGGTCCACCTTGTCCCGTTGGGTCGCATCAAACACTAATGGAATAACCCGCCGTCCAGTCTCGTCCTCAATCTCCCGTGCTGTTTCTTTCAGTTGCTCCAGCGTGCGGGAGGCGATAACTACATCAGCCCCTTCGCGGCACAACTCTCGCGCAATCGCTTTGCCAATGCCGCGACCCCCTCCAGCCACCACCGCATGCTTACCTTTCAGTCCAAAATCCATATTGGCCGTCTCCTATAGCTATGAACCGTCCCGATTAGTCTGGGTCATTGGCGCCAAGCCTACATGATGGCGGATTCTGCCGACGCTTACATCATATCAAGCCGAGGGAGCATGGGCAAACAGGGCGCTCCTAGCAGGTTGCCGAAAACGAGGAGGCCAGAGGGGCGAAGCCCCTTTGGTGGGGGTCTGGGGGTACCCACCAGATATACCTTTCACCCCCTTCCTGGCCAGGAAGGGGGCCAGGGGAATGGTAGAGGGAGTTTTTCCACAGTCTGCGATAGTCGCCAAGCAAGTATAATGGGCGTGCCACGTTCAGCCGACTATGGAGCAAACCAATGGCTCTAACAATTTCAGCCACGAACCTATCAGAGCTCGCCCAGCCGGGCTACTGCCCTCGCTGCTTCTGGGTAAAGCAAAATCCCGGCGTCTGCCATATCAGTCGTTCCCCTGCATCTTCAGCTCCATAGACAGGTACGTGAAGCAGATGGCGCGCCACCACTTCGATTCTGCTGGGGTGCTGCCTGCCTGGTTTCCCACCGTTGGAGAGGTGGATGACATGGAGACAGTGCCCAACTACAGGAGCTTCACGGCGATGGACCCCAAGAGCAGCATGACGCTGCGGGGTGAACCCGACGAGGTGCTGCGACTGAAAGGTGCCACCTACCACATCGTGGACTACAAGACAGCGCGGCTGACCGACAACGCCCAGAGCATGTTCCCAAGATACGTGGCCCAGCTAAACGCCTACGCCTACATAGGCAGCCGCCACGCCTTTTCGCCGGTGTCGGGTCTCAGCCTCATCTATTTCGAGCCGAACACCGACCTGGAAGGCGACCCCAGCCTGGCGGCCCGTACACAGGAGGAGTTCCTGCTGGGCTTTACACCCAAGCTAAAGGCCGTGGACGTAAAGCCAGACAGCTTCATAGAGGGGCTGTTGCTGTTGGCCAAGGCAATCCTGGAACAGGATGCGCCCCCCGCCGGCAACGGTGGTTGCAAGGAGTGCCAGGCCGTGGAGGAGCTTATGGAGATGACCAGACCTCCATCAGATGCGTAAAGCACTCCGCCGCAAGCTCTGGCAGCGATTAGGAATATGTGTTTCGTGGGAGTCCAGAGTCCCGACCTGTCGGGATTCTGGCGGGGGACCGGGGGTGTCCCCCAGATTCTCTTCCCTCCCCCTCTCCCTTGGCAATGGAGAGGGGGATACAGGGGATGAGGGTTCCCCGAATACCTGCTAGACTATAGGGGTCATTAGCTTGCCGCCAAAGTCGAACTCTATCTTGCGCTTGTCCCTGGGTATTTTCGGCAAGACATGCTCGGCAAATATCTCCATCTGTTGGAGCTGCATCTGCTGGTTGTCCAGGCTGCCAAAGCGGTACGAAGGCAACCAGACCACGGCCATGTCAACACCCTGGTCAGCCATAGTCCGGAGCTGCTGCACATACTCGTCCACGTGGGTCATGTGGTATCGAGACGCATATGTCCGCTGTGTACCCTCGGCGAACCGTTCATACGTGCGGCCATCAGTGAGCGTAACTACTTCTGGAGTGCCTAGCTCTGGGCTGTCCAGCCCCTTCGTTACAACACTGCCCGCCTGGCTGCGGTCCGTGGTCAGATGTGTCATAGCCAGCGCCATCTGGTAAGGCTTGCCTTTCCGCCCGTACTCCTTCCACAGGGATTCCACCGTAGCCTGGTCCTTCTCAAACTGCCGCAAGGACTCCGCAGTTCGACCGCCGTTACCGAACCAACCCTGGTACCGCTCAGCTATGCGTCTATAAGGCCGCGGCCCATGAGAGCCATAGATGATGGGAGGATGGGGCTGCTGCGCCGGACGCACGGAGATTGTCATCTCGTCGAAGTTGACGTACTTGCCGTGAAAGGAAGCTACCGGATGGGTCCACAGCTCCTGCATGCACGCCAGGTACTCATCCGTCATGTCGCCACGTTCCTTGACGTTGAGGCCCAGGGAGCGGAACTCGTTCTCGTTGTAGCCGCTGCCAGCCCCAATCAACACGCGCCCGCCCGATAGGGAGTCCACAGTGGCAATCACCTTGGCCGCCTGTATGGCCGGGCGATAGGGCACCACCCATACTCCCTGGGTCAGGATAGGCCTCCATCCCTGGGCGTTGGTCACAGCAGCCACGTAGGCCATGGCTGTCCACTGGTCCATGTAGCCGTTGCCGTAGCCAACGTACTGGTGGGGCGTGACCATTACATGGTCAACGAAGCAAAGGGCATCCAGGCCCAATTCTTTGCCCTTTTCACACGTTGCCCATATGCCATCGCCCCGGAACCACCGTGCGTAGTTGGGAACCATCATGCCTATTTTCATGCCGCGCATCCTCCTTTTGTTGTCACTGTACCATACACAAATCGTTGAAATTCCGCAAGTCACCCACAACTTTCTCCATTTCATTCCAGGCCACCACCACACAAAGCAGACTGAACCTGAAGCTCCATTTGGGTGATGAAAAACTCTTTCGACCATCCCCCTTACCCCCTTCCTAGCCAGGAAGGGGGTAAAAAGTATATCTGGGGGATACCCCCAGACCCCCACCAAAGGGGCTTCGCCCCTCTGGACTCCCCTTTTTCAGCAGCCTGCTAGTGACTGGCCTCCTTCCAGCCTATCCCGTACAATAACAGAGTCATGCCAGTTACCAAAGAAGCCCTGGATGAGATAGCCCTCAGCCAAGCCGAGTACCAGGCCATAGTCCAGCAGCTGGATAGGGAGCCCACTCCTGTGGAGCTAGGTATGTTCGGCGCTCTGTGGAGCGAGCATTGTGGCTATAAGCATTCCAAGCAGCTGCTCCGGCTGTTCCCGTCGGAAAGCACTCGCCTGCTGGTGGCGCCGGGGCAGGAGAACGCTGGCGCCATAGACATTGGCAACGGCCTTGCAGCCGTATTCAAGATAGAGTCGCACAACCATCCATCGGCGGTGGAGCCTTACCAGGGAGCCGCTACGGGTGTAGGCGGCATCGTCCGGGACATCCTGGCCATGGGCGCGCGGCCCATAGCGCTGCTCAACTCACTGCGATTTGGCCCGCTTTCCGACTCCCGCAGCCGCTATCTGTTCAACGGGGTTATAGGCGGCATTGCGGCATATGGGAACTGCATCGGCGTACCGGACGTTGGCGGCGAGATATTCTTCTCACCCACCTACGCCAACAACCCACTCATCAACGCCCTCTGCCTGGGCATCGTATCCTCGGAGGGGATGATGCGCGCGGCTGCGCGGACGCCCGGCCATTTGCTTGTGCTGGTGGGCGCAGAGACGGGCCGCGATGGCATCCACGGGTCGTCGGGCCTGGCCTCACGTACCTTCGAGGCGGAGCGAGAACAACGCCCCGCCGTCCAGGTGGGCAACCCGTTCCTGGAAAAGGTGCTCATCGAGGCTTGTCTGGAGGTGGTGAAGGCAGGTCTTCTGGATGGCCTGCAGGACCTGGGCGCCGCTGGACTCACCAGCTCCATCGTGGAGTCCGCCGCTCGTGGAGGCACCGGGTTCCGCCTGGATGTTTCCCGTGTGCCCCGTCGTGAGCAGGGGATGACTCCATACGAGGTGATGCTCTCCGAGTCCCAGGAGCGGATGCTCCTGATCATCTCCCCCAAGAACCATGGCAAGGTCAAGGCCATTTTC
>SHYF01000032.1 GCA_009692985.1 Dehalococcoidia bacterium | reverse complement strand
CTGATTGCCCTGGCGGAACAGAGCGACTGCCGTATGAACACCAACATAGTGGAGTGCGATCCGCACACCATCTACAACAACATGCCGGTGGAGGTGGTGTTCGAGGACATTACGCCGGAGATTAGCCTGCCCAAGTGGCGGCCAGCCCTAGAGAAGGACCGGCTGAAGAAGGCGCCAGCGGCTGGTGGTCATCATTAGCGGCCGCGCAGCTTGGGGTCCCAGACGTCCCGCAAGGTGTCGCCAAAGAGGTTGAACGCCAACACCAGCGCACCAATGGCAACGCCGGGGAAAATGATCAGCCAGGGAGCAATGACAGCATAGTCCCGTGCCGCCCCCGACATCATCTGGCCCCAGGAGGGGGCAGGTGGCGGCACACCCAGGCCCAGGTAGCTCAAGGTGGCTTCTGTGAGAATGGCGCCGCCCAATCCCACGGAGGCCAAGATAAGGAAAGGCGCCATGGTGTTTGGGAGGACGTGTCGCAGCATAATTCGCGTGGCAGTCGCACCAATAACTCTGGCTGCGTCAACGTAGACATTCTCCTTGATGGACAACGCCACCCCGCGGCTAACACGCGCAGCACGAGGTATTATTGCAACGGCGATAGCTATGATCACCTTATCAAGCCCGGGCGTAAGGACCGACACCATGACTAGGGCCAGCAGAAGGGTTGGGAACGCCAGCATGGCATCTATTACCCGCTGGACAATGATATCGAACTTACCGCCGGCATAGCCGCTAACAACGCCCAGCAAGTACCCACCTCCAGTGCCAACGGCGACGGAGAAGAATGATACCGCGAGAGAGACACGCGTGCCGTAGATTATGCGGCTTAAGAGGTCCCGGCCCTGCTCGTCAGTTCCGAACAAGTGCCCGAGGCTTGGTCCTGTGAGCCTGTCGCTGGCCACACCTATTCTAGGGTCGTAAGGGGCTACCCAGCTTGCCAATACAGCCATCCCGAAGGCACCCAGGACTGTAACCAGCGCAATAGTGCCCAGGGGTTGCCGCCGGGCAAAGGTAGCCAACCCGGCCAGGATGCGCTGAACTCGTTGGCGTGCCCGTGAAGTCACACCTACCCGCTTCACTGCCCGCTCCGTTCTCATAACTGGCTATCCTTGCGCAGAAGCAGGTATCTCATGAGTAGCTTATCCGTGGGTCTAGCCATCCGTACGTCAGGTCCACCAGCAGATTGACAAGCATGAATACCACCGCGAACACAACCAACGTGCTTTGAACTATTGTGTAGTCCTGCTTTAGAATCGCGGTTATGAAGAACTGACCCATGCCAGGAATCGAGAATATTTGCTCCAAGATCACAGTGCCGCCCATCAGATTTGCAAAGGTAAGGCCTGCGAGAGTCACCACAGGAATAAGGGCGTTCTTCAGCGCGTGGCGCACTATTACCACCTGTTCGGAAAGTCCCTTGGCCCTGGCGGTGCGGATGTAGTCCTCTCGCAAGACCTCCAGCATGGTAGAGCGGGTCATCCTGGCTATTGTGGCCATACCCAAAGAGGCCAGGATCAACGTAGGCCACATAAGCTGCAACATGTTGTCTATTGGACTCTCCCAAAGCACGTTGCGACCTATGGGTGGCACATAATTGAACCAGATGGAGCCCGTCAGTATCACCACCAGCCCTAGCCAGAAGCTGGGGACCGCCAGAAAAACGATGCCCAGAAAGCGCAGCACTTGGTCCAACCACGAGTTGTGATACACCGCAGATAGGATTCCCATAGGTATGCCCAACAACATACCCGCAATGGTACCCATAAGCGCAAGCTGGACTGTGATGGGCAGGCGCAGCAGTATGTCGTCCATCACCGGAATGTTGGAGTACAAAGAGCGCCCGAAATCGCCCCTTACCATGTCCCCAAGCCAAGTCAGGTACTGCATAGGCAAAGGCTGGTCCAAGCCCAATCGTTTCCGCAGGACATCGACGGACACGTTGCCGGCCTTTGTGAAGCCACCACCAGTTTCATCGCCCAGAATGAGTGTCACCACATCACCTGGCAGCACCCGCATCAGGATGAAGACCATCAACGTCAGGAGCAAGATGGTGGGTATCATGAGAAGCAATCGCTGGGCAATGTACTTAGTCATAAAGCTTCACATCTTATTTGTAGGTCCAACAGGCATAACCTTACATCTCAGCTTGATCCTCACTTGCTCCAACCCCATTGCGCCAACTATGGCTGCAGCCAGTAGCGGTCTGCCCGCCACATGCCAGCCGCTGCCCACGTATTCATGCCCGTGGTGAAGCCTCTCAGATCCTTCCACCAGAAGTTCGCACCGTTGCTCTGAGTGGTGGGCGCCCAAGCTACGTCTTGCAATACGATGATGTCCTGTATCTTGTCAAAGATCACCTTCTTCTTGGCAAAGTCGGACTCGGAGATCATTTGCAGGAAGAGCTTGTCAACCTCAGGGTTACTGTAGCCGACGTTGTTGCGGGCACCGCCCGTGATCCACTGCTGGCCTATCCCCTCGTCGGGGTCATGGGTGGTCTGGCACAGAATATAGACCTGGAACGTGTAGTTCCCCTTGTTCATGCGCTCCAGCTGATCAGGCCCGCTCATTAGCTGGAGGGTGGTCCTTACCCCGACGGCCTTCAGCATCTGCTGGTAGGGCTCATGCCCAATGTGGACGTCGCCGGCACTTATGGCAGTGTGGAACTGAAGGATGTCCAAGCCATTGGGGAAACCCGCGTCTATCAGCAACTGCTTGGCCTGCCCGATCTCCTGCTGCTTCTTGGCGCCTGTGCCCCAGCCGGGCACTATATCCCATATCTTCTCCTCTGGCACGGCATAAGGCATTCCAGCGACGAAACCCATGAGAGACGCGTGACCGTATGCGCCCATCATTACCGTGTCCAAGGACTTTCTATCAGTGGCCAGATTGAACACCTTCCTTACCTTAATGTCATTGAAAGGCGGCTTGGCAATGTTCATCCAAACTCCGGTGGGTCCACAGCCTCCCAATACCGTTTTGCGGCTCACCTTCCCATCAGCTGTCATCTTCTCCAGAGTGGGCATGAAACCCTGGACAGTGCTGTCCCTCAGGTCCCCGTAGTACTTGGTCTTCCCGACCAGGAACAACGCGTTTCGGCTGTTTAGATCGGCCACCGACGTCATCTCGATCCTGTCCAGGTAAGGCTGCCCGGGTTTGAAGTAGTTGGGGTTGCGATCCATGACATAGCCCGAGCCGCTGACGGCCGAGGTGAGCAAGAAGGGCCCGGATCCCTGGGGCTTTGACTGAAGGTCAGTCCTGATTGTGCCTTTGGGGTAGATGACGCTGGCCCCTATGCCCAGCAGCTTATTCTGTATAGTGGTTGGCCGGAACAGGTTGATGCGCACCGCGTACTTGCTTGGGGCATCCACGGTTTCAATGAACTCCTTGATTAGGCCCCCGCGTGGAGAGACTAGGCCGTCAACGTATCCCATCTGAAGCTCTAAAGAGTACTTCACATCCTCAGCGGTAAGCTCCCTGCCATCGTGGAACTTCACTCCCCTGATTAGGTCGAAAACCCACGTTTTGCCACTGTTCTCCACGCGCCAGCCGGTGCACACATCACACTCGATCTTGTCGTCCTCGTAGTTGGCCACCAGGTTGTTGTACAGCTTGGCGTTCCACTCATAGTAGCCCAGGGAGTTGGTCAATAGCTTCGCGTCAAAGGACTCTGGATAGCCTGCCGTTACAATAAGGAGCGTTCCTCCTCGCTTGGGCTGCTCGCCAGGTGTGGAAGTAGGCGTTGGCACAGCCACGGAGGTTGATGTGGGCGTAGCAGCGGGGCCTTGACTGGTTGGCGAGGGAGTTGCGGCCCGCGCTACAGTGGGGGTTGCCGTGACAACAGCCATGGCAGTGGGCGTCGCCGTGGCGGCGGGTATAGGCGTAGTCTCTTCGCCAGGCCCGCAGGCCAAGAGGAAGGTCAAGAGCGGAATCAGGAAAGCGGCCATCGAGGAACGCCAAGGACGGCGTAGACTAAAGCTCTTCATGTGTACCCCTTTATTTGATACTGGAATTTTCGAGACACCATAGAGGAAGTCTGAATCCGAGGGAAGCAAATTACCGCAATTCGCCCGAAACCTTAATATGCCCCACACTTCGCCTACCTAACTCTGTGGGACAGGGGTTGTCTGAGATCGGGGCGAGTGGATTTGAACCACCGACCCCCTGCACCCCATGCAGGTGCGCTACCGGGCTGCGCTACGCCCCGACTGCGGGTAGCATATCACCGGACGAAGCTTTCAGCAAGGGCGAGGCCGCATTTCTCTACCAGCTAGCCTTTGCGTGCTACAATACGCCTGCCGATCCCGACTGGGGACCAATTACGATGTCCAGCAGCCTTCGCAACCTGCCCAGCGTTGACCTCCTGCTTTCCCAGGAGCTACTCCTGCGGCTTGCCCAGACCTACTCCCATGACGCCGTGGTAAAGATAATCCGCCAGCAGCTGGACGAGTGCCGTAGCGCAATAGCCCAGGGCGCTGCTGCTCCTACCTTGTCGGAGCTAGTGGATATGATCAGCCACCGAGCCGCCCAAGCGTGGCAGTCCCGGCCACAGCCGGTTATCAATGCCACAGGCGTCATACTGCACACCAACCTTGGCAGAGCGCCCCTCAGTCCGCAGGCAGCTCAGGCGGCCATGGCTGCGGCCACCGGATACACAGACCTGGAGTTCGAGCTGGTCAAAGGCGAGCGCGGTTCTCGCCAGGCTCACATGCGGTCCCTCCTGTGCCAGGTCACCGGTGCTGAAGCGGTCCTGGTGGTCAACAACAACGCCTCTGCTGTCATGCTGGGGCTGGCGGCCATCGCCTACGGCAAAGAGGTCATAGTGTCCAGGGGCGAGGCCGTGGAGATAGGCGGCGGATTCCGCATCCCCGACGTGCTGGCCCAGAGTGGCGCCAAACTGGTGGAGGTCGGCACCACCAACCGTACCTACGTGGCCGACTACGAGGCCGCCATCACAGAGAATACGGCTGCCCTTCTGAAAGTCCACACCAGCAACTTCCGCGTGATGGGCTTTACTCACACCCCCGAAACCCTTGAGCTGGTGGAGATGGGCAAACGGCACAACGTACCTGTGCTGCACGACCTGGGGTCCGGCTGCTTGCTAGAGACGACTCAGTTTGGCCTGGCCCACGAACCAACCGTGCAGGAGAGCATTGCTGCGGGATGCAGCCTGGCCTTCTTCTCCGGCGACAAGCTCCTGGGCGGGCCTCAAGCTGGCGTAGTAGTAGGGCAGCGAGAGCTTGTGGCGCGTCTGGAGCGCCACCCACTGGCCAGGGCAATGCGCATTGACAAGATGAGCCTGGCTGCTCTGGGCGCTACACTTCTCCACTACCTGAAAGGCGAAGCCGCCACTGCCATCCCCGTTTGGAAGATGATCGCCATGACGCCCGAAGAGATGAAGCGGCGCACGGCCCGGTGGCGAAGAGCCATCGGCCTGCGGGCCAGCTTGGTCCGAGGCTACTCCACCATTGGCGGCGGCAGCCTTCCCGGCGAGACCCTTCCCACATGGCTTCTGGCCCTTGACCCCGACGCCTCAACTGGTGGCGCGGAGGGCCTGGCCCAGCGCCTGAGACAGGCCAGCATCCCTGTGGTTGCACGTATCGAGGACGACCGCGTCGTGTTGGACCCGCGCACCGTGCTGCCGGATGAGGAGAAAGCGCTGGTGAAGGCGGTGAGAGAGGCGATGGCCTGATGGAGCAGTCTACAAACAGCCACTTCCAGTTTTGCCCACAATGCGCGACTCCCCTGGACACCATCCAGAGGAGGGGCGGGACCAGACTGTCCTGCCCGGCATGCGGATTCGCGCTCCGTCGCTACCCTGTTACAGGCGTAGGGATAGTAGTTCTGAACGGCCAGAAAATCCTGCTGGGACGCAGGGCCAGAGTCAGTTTTGGCAGCGGAGCCTGGTGCATCCCCTGCGGCTACGTGGAATGGGGCGAGGATGTCCGAGCAGCGGCGCGCCGAGAGTTCCTCGAAGAAACAGGTTTGAATGTGGATATTGGCGCCGTCTATGCCGTCCATTCCAACTTCCACAACCCCAACGCCCTCACCGTGGGCATCTGGTTCCGGGCCACGGTTGTTGGAGGCAATCTCCAGGCTGGCGACGACCTGGACGCCGTGGACTTCTTCCCCTTGGACACCCTGCCAGAACCCTTGGCTTTCCCAACGGACCGGCTGGTTCTCGACCAGCTCAAACAGGAAACCTTGGGGCCGGCTACAGATCTTTTCGCCTCTGGCAAACTTTACAAACGGGCAGGCTTCAATCCTTAGTCGGAAAGCAGCCCTACGCCCATGACCTCACCCACCATTCCCTCTGAGCTTATGCTGCGCCACCTCGATGTGGAGGAGGCCCTTTATCGATTGGACAAGTACCTGGACTCCGCATTCATGGCGGGCCATCCCAGCGTCCGCATCATCCACGGCAAAGGCACCGGGGCCGTCAAGAACGCAGTGTGGGAGCGCCTCAGCCAGCACCCGATGGTAAAAAGCTATGCGCTAGCCCCCTACGGCCAGGGCGACGCCGGCGTTACCATCGTGGATCTGGAGCACCGCTGACGCTCTCGTAGGGGCGCAGCATTCTGTGCCTCTATGAATACAAATCTCATGCCCATGACCAACCCACCCTCTCATCAACGCCATTCCGTCCGTTTGAAGGGGTACGACTACACCATGCCAGGCGCCTACTTCATCACCATCTGCACCTATCAGCGTCTGCCTCTCTTCGGTGAAATCGTAAACGGCGAAATGCGTCTAAACCCACACGGCCACTTTGCACAAGACTGCTGGAATGCTCTTCCAGACCATTTCACCCACGCCAAATTGGATACCTTCGTTGTCATGCCCAATCACGTCCACGGTGTGCTGTTGATCAACGTTGTAGGGGCGCAGCATGCTGCGCCCCTACTTCAACCCTTTACATAACGTTTGAAACAAATCCCACGCCGCGCGGCGTGTATAATCGTTCCATGGCCCTCTTTGACCACCAGCGCCGTCAACGACTCCAGCGCGCAGCGCCCCTCGCCGCCCGCATGCGTCCACGCACCTTCGATGATCTGGTCGGCCAGGAGCACATCGTGGGGCCTGGCAGAGTCCTGCACCGTAGCATCGAGTCAGACCAGGTGCCATCCATGGTCCTGTGGGGGCCGCCAGGGTCCGGCAAGACCACCCTCGCCCTCATCATCGCCGCTGGAACCCAGTCGCATTTCGAGCAGGTGTCCGCCGTCACCGCTGGCGTCGCCGACCTGCGCCGCATCATCCAGGAGGCCAGGGACCGCCTGGGCATGCAAGGCCAGAAAACAATCCTCTTTGTTGACGAGATTCACCGGTTCAACAAGGCCCAGCAGGACGTTGTGCTGCCCCACGTTGAGGACGGCACCGTCACATTCATAGGCGCTACCACAGAGAACCCATCCTTTGAGGTCATCGCTCCTCTGCTCTCCCGTAGCCGCGTCTTCGCCCTCAAACCCCTGACAGAGGAGCAGGTGGGGGCCATCGTTGACAGGGCATTGGCAGATACGGAACATGGCCTGGGCGACATGCACGTGGCCCTGGATTCCGAGGCCAGGGCGCTGCTCCTAACAATTGCCAACGGCGACGCTCGCGTGGCCCTCAACGCCATCGAACTGGCCGCAGCGGCAACACCGCCCGACGCCCAGGGCAATGCCGCCGTGTCCCTGGCCACCATGGAGGACGCCCTTCAGCAGCGGGCGCTCCTGTACGATAAGAAGGGCGACCAGCACTACGACACCATCTCCGCCTTCATAAAGTCGGTCAGGGCGTCGGACCCGGACGCCGCCATATACTGGCTGGGGCGCATGATAGAGTCGGGCGAGGACCCCCTTTTCATCGCCCGGCGCATTGTCATCCTGGCGGCGGAGGACATCGGCATGGCGGATCCCCAGGCGCTAGTCGTGGCGGTAGCCGCCCAGCAAGCTGTCCACTTCCTTGGAATGCCCGAAGGCGGGATACCCCTGGCCGAAGCCACCGTTTACCTGGCCACGGCGCCCAAGAGCAACTCCGCCAACGCCGCCTTGAACCGGGCATTGGAGGATGCCCGCCACAGCCGCAACGACCCTGTTCCTTTGCACCTGCGCAACCCAGTGACGCCGATGATGCAGGAGATGGGCTATGGCCAGGGATACCGATACGCCCACAGCTACCCGGACCACTTTGCCGGCCAGGCCAACCTGCCCGACAATCTTAAAGGGCGTGTCTACTACGAACCTTCCGACCAGGGTTACGAAAAACAGGTGGCAGAGCGTATCCGGCGGTGGTGGGGAGAGCGCAAAGGCCAGCCTTCTCCTACGGATGAGCCGCCTCCCTCCTGATAATTAGTAGCCGTTTGGTTCTGTTGAAGGCACAGTTTCTGGAGAGTCCAGAGAGAGTGAAGCCCTCCCTGGCGGGGGCAATGGGGGATACCCCCCGGGCCCCCACTAAAGGGGCTGCGCCCCTCTGGACTCCCCTTTTTCAGCAGCCTGCTAGTCCGGCCCTCGTATCACCCTCTGTTCTGCTAGTAGCAGGCGCACCAGCTTCCTCCCTCTGCCCAGGACAAACGCTACGATGGCAATCCCTCCCAGGCCGATGCCAACAGGCGCGCTGGCCATAGTAGCAATGGCGCCCGACAGCAATCCGCCCAGAGGCGTGAATCCGAAAGTCAGGCCGTACATTCCCAGCACCCTTCCACGCACTGCGTCCGAGGATAGAAGCTGGAGCGCTGTGCCCATCGTGGCGTCGTAGGCCATCAGTGTCGCGCCTATCACCGCAGCCAGGCCCAGCGATACCGGGTACCAGGGAGATAGAGCGAAAAGGAGTATGGCCACTCCTGCCAGTCCAGCGCCCGCCACTAGCAAAGCGCCCTTGTTCTTGAAATCGCCTAGGCCCGCCACCGCCACGGTGCTCACCATGGCGCCGGCTCCACCCACCGCGGAAAGCATCCCCAGGCCAGAGGCGCCCACGTTCAGCACGTCCCTTGCCATCACAGGCAGCATTACATGATAGGAGAAGCCGAAGGTCTCCATAAGCACACTCATGGTGAGTAGAGTCCGAACCGGGCCGTTGGCCCAGGCGTACCTTATCCCTTCCCTGGCGGCCTGCCAGAATGGCTCCCGGATCTGCTCTGACCGGAAGTTGCCTTTTACGAACAGGAGAAGAGCCGGAGACAAGTATAAGCTCCCCGCGGCAAAGAGGTAGCAGGCTTCTACGCCGAATCTGGAAATCAGCGCGCCTGCTACGACGGAACCCACGATGCGCGTTATGTTGAACGCCAGCATCCGGGCCGCCATGGCGTTCAACAACCGGCGCGGCCCCACCACCTGGTATATCAGGGCGTTAGCAGCCGGCATCTGCAGCGCCATCAACAACCCTTGAAGGAAAGCAATAGATAAGAGATGCCACAAGGCGATGCGGCCAACCAGGACAAGGAGACCTATCAACAGCACAAGTGTGGCGGTGGCTACCTGCGCCGCCATCAGTGTCTTACGCCGGTCCAGCCGGTCCACCAGCACACCCCCAAACACGCCAAAAACCACCTGTCCAAGACCCTGGACTCCTGCCGCCGCGCCGACCCAGAAAGGAGAATCTGTCAAAGTCAGTGCCAGCCAGCCATCGGCCAGCGACCTCATGCCAAAGGCCATGGAGCCAAAAAAACTGGCACCCCAAAGCCATCGGTACGGACGGACCTCCAGCGCCAGAAAGAAGCGGCCTAAGCCAGTCCCTTCTCCTGTGGGCGAAGAGAGCACTGGACTACCTGTTGACATCGCCTAGCCCTCTGATCACAGCCTCCAACATGTTCAACGCTTCGTCAACGTCCGCCGGCCCGATGCCGTAATGGGTCACCATGCGCACCTTGCGCCCGCTGACGAAGGACGCAAGCACACCCCGGCTCTTCATGGCATCCATGAACTCACGGGCGGGACGGTTCATGACATCAAAGATGACGATGTTTGTCTGTACGGTATCCGGCTCCAGGTGCAAACCGCGCAGGCGGGCCAGGCCCAGGGCCAGCCGTTTAGCGTTAGCATGGTCCTCTGCCAGGCGGTCCACCATGGTCTCCAGTGCCACGATTCCCGCCGCTGCTATTATTCCTGCCTGGCGCATGCCGCCGCCCACCAGCTTCCTGTTCTTCCTGGCCCGCTCAATGAACTCCCTGCTTCCACAGATTAGCGACCCCACGGGACAGCTAAGCCCCTTGGAAAGGCAGAAGCTGATAGTATCCGCAGGGTGCGCCAGCTCAGCGGGCGTAACTCCCAGCGCCACGGCGGCGTTGAATATCCGCGCCCCATCTATGTGAAGGGCAACATCGTGCCGGCGGGCCACCTCTGCTATGACGCCGATGTCCTCCGAGTCCAGCACAGCACCGCCGCAACGGTTGTGGGTGTTCTCCAGGCAGATCAGAGCCGTCCTGGGCTGCTGGATACCTGGAAGCCGGATGGCTGCCTCCACCTCGTCGGGAGCCGTCAGACCAGTAGAGCTGTTGGCGACCGTGCGAACGTGAATGCCCCCAAGTGCCGACATCCCTCCCACCTCGTTATGGAAGATGTGAGACTCACTGCCGACTATCATTTCGTCGCCACGCTGGCAGTGCGTCAGGCCGGAGACCAGGTTGGCCATAGTGCCACTGACCACAAACACGGCGGCCTCCTTTCCCAGCCGTCTTGCGGCCATCTCCTCCAGGCGGTTCACCGTAGGGTCCTCACCAAACACGTCGTCGCCAACCTCCGCCTCGGCCATGGCCCTACGCATTTCTGGCGTAGGCTGAGTTACAGTATCGCTTCGCAAGTCGATCGTCCGCATAGATGTTCTCCTAACCATCTGGTTCTAGCCGCCCTATTGTAACCAAAGGAGGCTCTTAGTACATCCACCGGCTAGGATTGGAGCGCCAATGGCTTCTGCTACACACCCTTGCCGTGCTGCCTCTCACCCACTATCATAGGGAAACTATGCAGAACAGGATAACAGTCACCGGCATCACATTCCCATCCGGCAGCATCATCCTGGAAGGCAGATTATCGCTGCCCCAGGGCGGAGGCCAGCTGCCCGGGGTTGTGCTTTGTCATCCCCACCCTTTGCACGGAGGAGACATGGATAACAACGTGCTTCAGGGCATAACCGAGGCTCTAGAGGGCAGCCAGATGGCGGTGCTGGCATTCAACTTCCGGGGCGTCGGCCGCAGCCAGGGCACCCACGACAACGGCAAGGGAGAGGTGGACGACGCCCTGGCAGCCGCGCGTTGTCTTGCCGGCAATCCTTCTGTGGACAGGGACCGGATAGTCATCGTGGGCTACTCCTTCGGCGCTGTGGTAGCCCTCAGAGCTGCTGCCAGAGATGAAGGGTTCCAGGCAGTGGCCCTGGTGGCCTGCCCAACCCGGTCGCTGGAAAGTCCTGAAGTGCAGGCGATTCGCCAGCCCAAGCTGTTCATCCATGGCGACATGGATAATGTGGTGCAAATGGACCAGTTCAACTCTATCGCGCAGCGGTTCCCGCAGTCCACGGAGATAGAAGTCCTTCCCGGTGCAGACCACTTCTTGCAGGGCTACGAGCTGCAGGTGGGGGAGCGAGTTGCCGACTTCTTTGCCAGCGCCCTGGGATAAACCACCACTGCCCTGCCCGTCCCTTGACTAGGAAGCCTTTTGATTCAGCCGATTCCCCTGAAACTACGATGGGGTGGGATACTTCTGCTAACCTAGTACCTCCTGGCAGAAATCAGCGTTACATTGGGCCCGTTCCCCAGGGGAGTCCAGGGGGGCGAAGCCCCTTTGGCGGGGGAACTGGGGTGCCCCCAGAAATTATCTTTCCCCATTCCTTTCAGGAAGGGGGTTAGGGGGATGGTTGCCAGGGCGGGCACTAGGCCCCGCACAAGGAGCGGCCATAAACACGATCAACTTACTAATGCCTTCTTCGGCAGGCAAATACCAGTATACCGTGCCACTTGCAAGCAGACAGATCCACCCAGAGGCGCTGTAGCGCCATGCGGCAGACACCCATAAACTTCCAAAGCCACGGACTCGCCCTGGAGGGCGTTATTGTCACTCCGGAGGGTCTGGCTCCTCCCTTTCCGGCAGCTGTGCTCTGCCACCCCCATCCGGCCCTTGGCGGGAACATGGACAACCCAGTCATCATGGCGTTGGCCCGCTCCCTGGACGGCGCCGGAATTGCCACCATCCGCTTCAACTTCCGGGGTATCGGGGGCAGCCTCGGCACCTTCTCCCAAAGTGGAGAGGAATCAGCAGACGTTAGAGCCGCCCTGGACCTATTCAGGCGCTGGCAGGGCATCAACTCCAAACGCATGGCCCTCGTTGGCTACTCTTTCGGAGCCCAGGTGATACTTCGAGGTCTAGGCGATCTTAAGAAAGCCAATGTCCTCGTCCTACTATCGCCGCCCCTTTCTTCCTTCGGCCGGTCTCCCATTGGCACCGATCACCGTCCAAAGCTGTTCCTGGTGGGTGAGAGAGACCGGCTGGTGAGACCCCAGGCGCTCCAGGAGCAGGTGGCTGTCTTTCCACAACCCGGCGTCATCGAAGTCATGCCGCGTGCCGACCATTCATGGCGAGGTCACGAGGAGCAGGTAGCCCAGCGCGTAGCGCGCTTCCTGGCGCAAACGCTCTAAGTTGGAACCAACGTCTGCTTATATGCTATCCTGAATACGTCATGCAGATTCCCCTACAGCAAGAGCAGGACGGACTACCTGGCCCCCAAGAGAACGCTACTGCCACCACGGAGCCTGCCACTGTTGCGCAGTCCACACCCGTGCTGCCCGCCAGGGTGCGTTCCTGGTCCGCTGAGCTGTACGTAGCCACACTGCTGGTTGCCACTTTTGCCTTAGACCAGCTTACCAAGACCTGGGTAAGAAGCAACCTCCCACTGGGGGAGTCCATTCCCGAACAGGGGCTATTCCGCATCACCCATACATTCAACACAGGCAGTGCCTTTGGCCTTTTTCCCAATCAGACCGCTATTCTGACAGTGGCCTCCGTGGTAGGCATCGGCATCCTCATCCTCTTTCTTCGCAAGCAGCCGATACCAGGGATATGGCTCCACACCAGCCTGGGGCTTCAGCTAGGAGGCGCTGCCGGCAACCTGGTGGATAGGCTCACCCTGGGAAGAGTGACTGACTTCATACACATAGGAGTATGGCCGGTATTTAACCTGGCCGACTCCTCCATTGTGATAGGGCTCGCTATCCTCGCTTGGTTTCTCTTCCGTTCGCCCAAAGACACCCCTGCCGCCGCCCAGGAGACCCAACAGGTGCTGTCCCAGGACGAACCAGCGCCGGCCCTCTCCGACAACGACCCTGGCGGCGAAGAGCGCCGGTGACCATCCCAGCCCTCCTGGTCTGCTCCACCCCTGGAGAGCGTCTGGATAGCTATCTGGCCC
>SHYF01000031.1 GCA_009692985.1 Dehalococcoidia bacterium | reverse complement strand
CCCATTACCTCGGAACTCCGCCAAATCCTGGCAGGGCTCTCATCTCCACCTGCATAGCCGGCAACGCGCCAAGGCTATTCCGGTATGAGCCCTATAGATTCCTCCCGTGGCAGCGATTACACAAGCTGAATTCCTTCGTTTCCGCCAACGCGCCTATTACTGCTGTTACTAAACTAAAGTATTCTATATATATGTATGACATACATGCGATTACTATCTCTGGAGGAAAAGGTGGAAACGGAAGCATTGGCTTCCGTAGAGAAAAGTTTATACCGAGAGGTGGTCCTGACGGAGGCGATGGAGGGAACGGGGGAAATGTGCTTTTCATTGGAACAGATTCAGTTAATGATTTAGTGCATTTGGTTGGCGTTCCAAAGGTAGAGGGTGAAAATGCAATGGGAGGGTCTGGAAGAAACCGAAGTGGCCATGATGGGCAGACAAAGAGTATTCGTGTGCCTTTAGGAACTGTGATATGGGAAAGGACCGATTCTGGAATGACCTGCTTAGGCGAAATTGTTAGCGAGGGAGACGTAATTGTAGCTGCTCGTGGAGGGCACGGTGGCAGCGGGAATAAGAGGTTTGCAACACCAACAAACAGGACTCCTTGGCTAGCCGAGGCGGGGCTTCCTGGCGAGCTGAAGGAGCTTGTCTTAGAACTGCGCATGAAAATAGACGTTGGCATGATTGGAATGCCCAACGCGGGGAAGTCTCAACTTCTCCAAAAGATATCCAAGGCACGGCCAGAAGTTGCTGGCTATCCTTTCACAACGACTGAACCTGCGCCGGGTGTAGTAACTCGTGAATGGAAATCATTTGTTATTGCCGAGCTACCCGGGATATTGCCAGGAGCGAATCAGGGAAATAGTCTGGGCCGAAGCTTCCTGCGGCACTTGTGGCGCGCCAAAGTAATAGTCCACCTCCTTGATGGCTCTGTGGAAGACCCCTCTGCGACGATTACCGGGGTCAACACAGAGGTGGCTGCATTTGAGTCATCCTTTCTGCAAAAGCCCCAGGTCATTGTTGTAAACAAGATAGACCTGCCAGCCGTACGTGCGCGTATCCCAGTCCTTCGGCGGCGGCTTGCCAGATATGGTGTATCCATGCATTTTATTTCGGCAGAGACAGGAGAAGGGGTGGAGGAGTTGGTTGAACAGATCCTCCAACTGCTTGAGGAAACGCCCCCCGAGCCCAATCCACTTCCTCCACCGGCAGTGGTCCGGCTGCTTCGCCAGTCCCGCTCAGCTGAGCCGCAGGTAGTCAGAGATGGGCTGGTGTTTGTGGTATTATCCCCCAAAGCCGAGCGCATGGTCAGGCTTGCAGATTTGAGGCGATTCCAGGCAAGGCTCCAGCTTCGCCAGATGCTGACCCGGCTAGGTATTGCCAAGGCACTGGAAGAGGCGGGGGTACAGCCGGGAGACACTGTCAGGATAGGGGTGGTGGAGATGAAGTGGGAATGATATGCGCGTAGGTGTTCTGGGCGGAACCTTTGACCCCATTCATATTGCCCACCTTGTCATTGCGGAGGAGGCACGGGTATGTCTGGCCCTGGAAGAGGTGGTGTTTGTTGTCGCGGGAGCGCCGTGGATGAAGGCGGACTACGCAGTCTCTCCAGCAGACCTGCGTCTCCAGATGGTCCGCCTGGCAGTGGCATCCAACCCATTCTTCAGGGCCTCGGCGGTTGAGGTAGATCGGCCTGGGCCAACCTACACCGTTGATACGATGCAGACACTCAGGCAAGAGTGGGGGCCAGAAACAGAGATATTCTTCCTAATGGGCATGGATGCCCTGGCGGACCTGCCACGGTGGAAAGACCCAGGGCGCTTTTTGCAACTCTGCGCGCCGGTGGTTTTTGGTCGTCCAGGGCTTGCTATGTCTTCCCTGGACGATGTGGAAGCTCAGGTGCCAGGCATGAAGAAAAGGACGCGAGTGCTGGATGGCCCGAGTATCGGCGTCAGTAGCACGGAGATACGAAGTCGCGTCGCCCAGGGCAAGTCAATCAGGTATCTGGTCCCGGCGACGGTGGAGCGGTTCATTGCAGAGTATGGCCTGTACTGCAGCCAAGGGATTAGCAAGACAGGAGGCTAAGGAGAACAAGGCATGAAATCTTCCACAAACGTGCAACGGGAAGCCAGCACGGCGCGTGAAGTGGCGGGCATCCTCCTGGCCCAGGGAGCCGTGAGCATCAACGCGGCCCATCCCTTTGTATACGCTTCAGGGGCGACCGGACCCATCTACTGCGACCTGCGGCTCCTTATGGCATACCCAAAGCTGCGGCAGCGAATCACGGAGCTGCTGGTAGCGCGCATTCGGGAGAGCTGCCGGGTGGAGGCGCTGGACGTGATGGCTGGGGTTGCCACGGCAGGCATCCCATGGGCAGCGTGGGTTGCAGACAAGATGAACAAGCCCTTGGCCTACGTTCGGGACGCGCCCAAAGGCCACGGGAAAGGCCAGCAGGTTGAAGGCGGCGTCGTGTCCGGTCAGGTCTCCATAGTGATTGAGGACCTCACAAACCTTGGTGGCAGCGCCCTCGCGGCGGCGGTGGCCCTGCGCGAGGTGGGAGCCAAAGCGGACCACTGTTTCAGCATCCTCACGTACGAGTTCCCCCAGGCAACAGAAGCGGCCCGCAAAGCCGGGATAGAGATGGTCTCGCTGTGTAGCCTCTCTGCCCTGCTGGAGGTGGCAACTGCCAGCGGCCAGTTAGATTCCAAGGCGGAGCAGGCAGTGCGGACGTGGTGGAGGAAAGGGTCCGTGGTGGCAAAGCGAGAATAGCCAGCATAGTGCCTGGCTGCTCCCACTGTTGATCGTATCTCTATTTGGCAGATGCCTCTCAAGGCTTACTGGTTCGACAAGTTCATCACGAACGGGATATACTCGTTCCCGTTCGCCATGAGCCTGCGTTGTCTTGAAAGTCAGAAAGGTACAGAGAACGACAGTTCCTGCCGGGGGCCTGGGCGTGTCCCCCAGATTCAAAATTCCCCCTTCTCTGAGAGGAAAGGGGGACCAAGGGGGTTAGGTAAAGGACTTTTGGAACAAAGCCCTATGAGCCTGTCGAAGGGCGGCAAGCAGGCATACGTAGGTAAACCATGCAAGGAGGAACCAATGATTAGTCTAATAGGCGGAACGGGACCCGAAGGCCGAGGATTGGCGCTTCGCTTCGCTATGGCGGGAGAGAAGGTGTTCATCGGCTCCCGGAGCCAGGAGCGGGGCCAGCAGATAGCCCAGGAGTTGGGCCAGCTTGCTCCTTCCGCATCCCGCTTCATAAGCGGCGGCACCAACGAGGAGGCCTCTTCCCAGGGAGATGTAGTGCTTATCACCACTCCCTACGAAGGGCAGAAGGATACCCTGGAGGCCCTGCGGCCAAAACTGACAGGCAAGATAGTGGTCAGCGTGATAGCCCCAATGGTCTTCGAAAGAGGCCATGCCCGGGCCGTCGAAGTGCCCGAGGGTTCGGCGGCATTGCAGGCGAAGTCGCTTCTGCCCGAGGCGACGGTCGTGGGTGCCTTCCAGAACATGTCTGCCGAAGACCTCTTGGTGCCGGACAAGTCGTTGGACTGCGATGTTATCGTCTGCGCCGATAGCGCGGAGGCAAGGCAAGTCGTCATGGCGCTGGCCGAGAAGATCAAGGGCGTAAGAGCAATAAACGGCGGCGGGCTGGCCAACGCCCACTACGTCGAAGAGTTGACAGTATTGCTTGTAAGCATCAACCGGAACTACAAGATTCACTCATCCATTCGCATCACTGGGCTATAGCCCAGTGATGCAAGGAGAGTCCAGAGGGGCACAGCCCCTTTGGTGGGGGTCTGGGGGTATCCCCCAGATTTACCTCTCACCCCCATTCCTGGCTAGGAAGGGGGACAGGGGGATGGTCGAAGGGTGTTTTGATCACCAGATTAGCAGGAAACTGAAGGTTGAGGAATAGTGAGTAGAATCGCCAGCACGCCTCGCGTTACGGCCCTCCTCGTCGTCCTTGCGGCCCTCTTTGTCACCCTTCTCATCGTATCAAACATCATCGCAGTCAAGATAATCGAGGTGGGAGGGCGAATCCTGCCCGCGGCCATAGTCGTGTTTCCAGTCACCTACATCCTGGGCGACATCCTGACTGAGGTGTACGGTTTCCGCTTTGCCCGGCGGGTCATCTGGCTGGGGTTCCTTTGCAACGCCGTGGCGGTGTTGGGTTTCTGGATTGGCGGGCTGCTTCCGGCTGCGCCTTTCTGGCAGGGACAGGACGCCTATAGCGCTATTCTGGGCTATACGCCGCGCCTGTTAGTGGCATCCTTCGCCGGCTATCTGGTGGGCGAGTTCTCTAACTCCATTGTCCTCTCTCGTATGAAGGTTGCCACCCGGGGACGTTGGCTCTGGACGCGTACCATCGGTTCCACCATCGTGGGCCAGGGCGTGGACTCCGCCGTCTTTATCACGGTGGCCTTCGCGGGCACTCCCGCCGGCGCTGCCCTGGGGGAGCTGGCGTTGACCCAGTGGATTGTCAAGGTGTTATACGAGGTGGCGGCGACTCCCCTGACCTACGCAGCGGTGGCCTGGGTGAAGCGCCACGAGGGCATTGATACCTACGACCGTCAAGCTTCGCTGAACCCGATGGCCTTCCTGCGTTAGGCAGCGCGTCCGGCGTACGACGAGGCTGCCTAGCAATAGGGGAGTCCAGAGGGGCGAAGCCCCGTTGGCACAAGGTTTGGGGGCACATCCCCCAAACCTAAGGTCTATTCCCCCTTCCTGGCCAGAGCCTGTCCTGAGTAGGCCGAAGGAAACGGGGTCAGGGGGATGGTCGATAGAGTTTTTCAGCACCCTGCTAAGGGTTGCTATCATTTTACGGCATCGTGGAACCGCCGCAGCGCATCCAGGTGCTGCTTCAAGGAGGTGAAGCCGGCGCCCATTGTGTTCACTGACACGTGGGTAGCCCCCAGCTTCTGCCAGGCTGCCGCAGTGTTGGCCCAGTCTTTGGGTGTGGAGTCCCTAACGCCGATGCGTGCCTCCACGCCGATCTTGGCCGGGTCTCTGCCTGCCTGTCGGGCATAGCCCCGCATACGGTCCAGTATTTGCTGGCCCTCTTCGTTGGGCGGCATTTGCGGGAACCAGCCGTCTGCCAGGCGGCCCACCCTTTTGATGACCGGCTCTGCCCTTCCGCCAAGCCATATGGGGATGGGGCGCTGCACCGGCAGAGGGTTGATCCCTGCCGCCGTAACCTTATCCCACCGGCCATTGAATGTAACGACCTCCTGGGTCCACAAGGCCCGCATGAGAGCTATCTGCTCCTCGCTGCGGCGGCCACGGGTGTGAAAGTCCTGGCCCAGGGCTTCGTACTCCACTGTGTTCCATCCGGTGCCTATGCCCAAGCGCAGCCGTCCGCCGCTGAGGACGTCCACCTCTGCCGCCTGTTTGGCCACCAGCACAGTCTGTCGCTGTGGCAAGATGACGATGCTTGTCACCAGCTCCAGCCTCTTTGTGATGGCCGCGAGGTATCCGAACAACACAAAAGGCTCGTGGAACTGGGACTTGAAGTTGTAAGGCCCACGGTAGCCCTCGTGCTGGGCGGGATCAGCGCCTACTACGTGATCGAAAATCGCAAGAAAGTCGTACCCCATCTCCTCTACGGCCTGGGCATACTCCCGTACGATTTCTGGATCGGGGCCAAGCTCAGTTTGGGGGAAGACAACACCTAGCTTCATGTTTACCGCTCCTATCTTTGTGTCAACTTACACGCTGCCGAGTACGCCAGGGTTGGTTCGCAACGGGGCCGCAAAACCCTTCTCTGGGAGCAGCTTCTATACAGCCCTCAGCTCCTCTTCCTTCACCTGCCCCTCCGTAATCCTGTAGGCTTTCACCAGTGGGTTGCCCTCTTCCATCAGCGACACCAGGATGTAGTATGCCTCCGGCCAGGTGGCCAAACGGATGTCGGTGGTAGATGGATACGCCGGCGAGTGGGTGTGCGAGTGGTAGATGGCTACCAGGTCCCACTTCTTGTCCTCGATCTGCCGGTAGGTCAGATACAGCTCTTTGGCGTCCATGTTGTACCTGTACGGGCTGTGCTCAGTGTTGGTCATCCGGTACAGATGCACGACTTTACCACCAGGCCCCGCGAGGATTCCGCAGCACTCGTTGGGGTTGTCCTCCAACGAGTGGGCCACCATCTGGTCAAGGTATTGCTTCTCTATCTCCAGCATGGCTTGATGGGACTCTCCAATCGTAGGTTCCTACGGAAGCACCTGGATTGTCCCGGCGTTTCCTGCGAACACCTCCCCGATGATTGCCGTGCCAGCAACGCCGTGTTTCTCCATCTCATCCATGAGACGTTCCAGCCGCTCCCGTGGCACTGAAATCAACAGCCCGCCGGAGGTCTGCGCGTCGCTCAGGATAACCCTCGCCTCCTGGGAAAGCGACGCATGGTATTTCACCTTGGGCCCCAGTGAGGCCAGGTTCCTCTGGGTGCCACCGGGGGCGATTCCCTCTTTTGCAAGCTCCATGACGCCTGGCAGCAAAGGTATTTTCGACCAAAAGATGCGGGCAGAGGTGCCGCTGGCTGTCATCATGGGTTTCATGTGGCCCAGCAGCCCGTAGCCCGTGACGTCCGTGCATGCGTTGACTCCCACATGCATCATTGCCTCCGAAGCGCCCTTGTTCAGCATTTCCATGACGGCGATGGTGTTGGCCAGCACCGCTTCCTTCACCACGCCGTTCTTCCCTGCGGTGGTGATTATACCTGTGCCGATGGGCTTGGTGAGCACCAGCACATCTCCGGGCCGGGCGTTGCGGTTGGTCACCTGCTCGCCGGGCCGGATCAGGCCGGTTACGGCCAGGCCATATTTTGGCTCCTTGTCGTCTATTGTGTGACCGCCCACGATAAGGAGGCCGGCCTCGGCGGCTTTTCGGTAGCCGCCTTTCAAGATATTGGCCACTATGTCCTTGGACAGCTCCATGGGAAAAGCCACAATGTTCAGCCCTAGCAGAGGCCGGCCACCCATGGCGTATACATCGCTTACGGCGTTGGCCACTGCAATCGCGCCAAAGTGGTCGGGGTCGTCTACTATGGGAGGAAAAAAGTCCACCGTCTGCACCAGGGCAAGGTCGTCCGTCAGGCGGTAAACAGCAGCGTCATCGCCTGTCTCCGTCCCGACCAGCAGGTCCGGGGCGGTGATCGTTGGTAGCTGGCGCAGAACCTGCGCCAGGTCCTCAGGACTGTACTTGGAGGCTCAGCCCGCGCAATGGGCCAGGCTGGTGAGGCGGATGGATTCCTGGGGCATAGGCTCCTTACTGGGTTAGGCCTGGGTCAGGTTGGGAAACGCATCTATTGTAGCATGAGAGTGGATACCCGTTCTGGGAAGCTTGTTGCATAATTCATGTCCTCCGATATCGAAAGTGAAGGATTGATTTGGGAGTTCTTTCTCATGAGACAGGTGCATCGATTGCATCCAACAGTTCCGATGCCACGTAAAGCCGAGGCCAAATGTTCTCTAACTTCGTTACGATGCCGATAGCCCGAAGTCTTTCAAGAATACCACTAGCTCCAGCATGAGTTACGCCCAGTATCCGCGCAGCGGTACCTACAGACGTGAACGAAGTTGCCATCAGTCCGTCGACAAGACGCAAAGCATTAGCTGTCTCATGATGCTCTAGTAACAAAGCTTTGTACTTATCTTGTACCTCCCGAATACGGCGTATGCGTCTAATGGCGTCTTGTGCTTGCTCGTACACTCCGTCAAAGAAGTAATTCAGCCACGCTTCCCAATCTCCTGTTGCGCTTAGATTCAATAGTTGGTCGTAATAGTTGATACGAGTCCGTTCAAAATACGCGCTAAGATAAAGAAGTGGCTTAGGCAACATGCCTTTCCAGTAAAGGAACAGCGTTATTAGCAGCCTGCCTATGCGGCCGTTTCCATCAAGGTATGGATGGATAGTCTCAAATTGGTAATGAAGTAGTGCACATTGAATCAATGGAGGCAGTTTTAACTCTTCATTAGCAAACCTTTCTAGGTCTTCCATGAGGTCACGTACAATGTCGGGGGGAGGCGGAACATAGCGTGCTTCACTAATGGGCGTATGCTCAGACCCGATCCAGACAATCTCATTACGCAGTTCGCCGGGGTGTTGTTCCTGTCCCCTTACTCCTTGCAGCAGCACTAGATGTATTTCGTTCAGAAGTCGGACGCAGATTGGCAACTTGACAAGCAGTTCTATGCCATGGCCCATCGCCGCTATATAGTTTATCACCTCGTTTACGTCACCCTTTGCTTGACGTCTACCTGAAGCTTCGTGTATGAATAGGTCAGACAATGACGCTTGTGTACCTTCTATACGAGAAGAGAGTATCGCCTCTCGTCGCACGAACGGGAGAATTAGGAGATGAGGGTTAGGAATCGTTTCCCCTATACCTGCAAGCATGGCAACTGCCTGGGATGCTCTGTCGAGTTTATAGACCAGTTCATTACTAACGGCGATGCTTCTAGGTAGTGGCGCGGGAACGAATGCCATTTGCCCATTGCTGACCGGCACCAACTTACCGCAAGGGCTGTTCTTGAGAGGGTGGGTTGTCATATGAAACTCCGCTTTCTAATCGGTTGCCAAATGAAAGTATACGGCCCTGTAGTTTCAATCGCAAACCAAGATGGAAGTGGAGTTTCAAAGCACAACATCTGGGGTCAGTACATTCCTGGCCACCTACACGTGGAATAAATCTGCAACAAGCTTGCAGGTGTATGGGCAGTGGCTTCACGCGTTCAGCATGGGATACCGCTCGCCCGTGTCTGGCAAGACAGTCACCACCACCTTGTCCTCGCCCAGTCGCTGCGCCACCCGCAGGGCAGCCAGCACGTTGGCACCGGAGGATATGCCCACCAGCAGCCCCATCTCCTGGGCCAGCCGCCTGGTCGCATCTATGGCATCCTTGGTGACCACGGCGACAATCTCGTCAATGATGCCTCGGTTCAGCAAGGGCGGCACGAAGTCGGCGCCGATGCCCACAATGCCGTGGTCACCCGCGTGGCCCTGGCTTAGCAGCGGAGATGTGTCAGGTTCCACAGCCACTACCAGCACCGACGGGTTTACTGCTTTCAGCGCCGCGCCGACGCCTGTGATTGTGCCGCCGGTACCCACCCCGGCCACGAAGGCGTCCACCCGACCAGAGGTTGCCTCCAGGATCTCCTTCCCTGTGCCTTCTCGATGCGCTTTTGCATTGGCGGGGTTGGTGAACTGGCCCAGCATCACCAGCATGGGGTCCTGGTCAAGCATGCGCCGGGCTGCCTGAATGGCCCCCGCCATGCCCAGGCGAGCCGGCGTGAGATGTACCGTCGCGCCGAAGCGCGTCACCAGGCGTCGGCGCTCCAGGGGCACGCTCTCGGGCATAGTTATGGCTACTCTGTATCCTTTGGCGGCTCCCACCAGCGCCAGGGAGATGCCCATATTGCCGCCGGTAGGCTCTATAATTGTCATGCCGGACCTGAGCTTACTGCGAGATTCGGCGTCCTCTATCATGGCCAGGGCCGCCCGGTCTTTGGTGCTGCCGCTGGGGTTCAGGCCCTCCAGCTTGGCCAGCACTTGTGCCGAGCCGGGCGTTTCCAGGGCGCGCAGGCGCACCAGCGGCGTGTTGCCTATGAGTTCAAGGACCGATTTGGCAATCCTGGACAAGGGGACTCTCCGTGGGGGATGGCCCATTGTGGCATGGGTAGTTAGGAGCGTCAAGGAAAGAGAAGCGTGGTAACATATACTATCTAACGCACCTAGCAGGTTGCTGAAAAGGGGGAGTCTAGAGGGGCTAAGCTCCTTTGGTGGGGGTCTGGGGGTATCCCTCAGACATCTCTGTCACCCCCTTCCTGGCTAGAGCCTGTCCTTGAGCGTAGCGAAGGAAAGGGGGTCAGGGGGATGGTCGAAGAGGTTTTTCATCACGCACCCATACCAGGAGGTACCGAATGGGAGATGTAACAGATATGCTGGAAAAGCTAAGGGCTTCGCGAGCAAAGCTTCAGGAGCAGCTCATAGACGTGAAGGAAGCGCAGATGACACTGCCTGTAGCCGGACGCATTCCCCGGAACGTGAGGGCCATGTTCTATCTTCTCATTTCGCACGAGGCGGAGCACACCGTCCACTTGGTAAAAACACTTTCGGCCCTAGGGATTGCCCAGAGCGAGGCCCAGCTTATCCTGCGCAGCTTGCAGAGGTCTCGCGGCGAGCTGGAAGGGCTGCTCCTGTGCCTATCGGATGATGACATGGACCGAGCGCCGGCCGAAGGGGAATGGCCGCCTCGCAAAGTCCTCGAGCACATAATTGAGGACGAGGTAGTCTTTGGGAACAGGATTGAGGAGGCCATTCGGCAAGGGGCGACTTCCTAGTCGTCCGCTGCTATTGGGTCGCACCCGGCATTGGGCCGCTTAGGAGCGACTGCACTACCACTATCAGCACGACGTATGGGATGAAGCCCACCAATACGACGCCCACGGCCCGCCACGTGGATGTGTAGTCCAGACCTTGCCGCACCGCAATCACCATTGCCGCAAGCTGCCACACCGAGATGATAACGAAGATAGCGGGTCCGACACCTGGTATGAACCCAAGTACTTTCAGCACCCCAGGCGACTGAGCGAAGCCCAGCACCCGTGCCATCTCTCCCCAGTTGGCATGAGTCTGCGGAGTCTTGAATATGGTCGTTCCAATGAAGAACGTGATCCAGGCCCAGAGCGCCCAACCCAAAAGGCCAACCACAAACCCGCTCACAAGGCCAGCGACTCCGCCAGATACTACCGTCCCTAGCCCAGTTGCCAGCGCCACAATAGCAACCACCAGCATAGCTTGCCTGGTGGCTTTGGTATCGGCCTCTACCTTTTCAAAGGTGCTAACTCTTAGCATTGCTGCTCCAAGCATCCGGTTAATCAAGGGTCTTTTCCTCCTGGGAACTGCGCACGATGGTGAGATGAGCCTTATTCTTGCTGCCACAACTCAAGTTGTCAAGGGTTCGGCGGTGGTCACACAGGCATTAACGTTGCGGCGGTGACGCTTTCGGAGTGCCTTTGGCCACGCTTGTTATTGCGGGAGCGGGCTGTGTATATTGACGGGCACCAGCACAGCGCCGGAGGTTCCATTGTCCAACCCCCCGGTCTCGTCTCGCTTGACCAGTCGCGCCGTCATTGCAGTCACGGGGCTATTGCTAGCCGTTGGGCTGGTGCTCTCCGTGGCGGCAGCTCTTGGGGCGCGTCTTCCGGGTGACTTGCCTGTTGCCCGGGGCGTCCAGTCTCTGGCTACCCTCTGGCTGGATACAGTGATGAAGGCGGTGACTCTTCTTGGGAAGAGTTACGTGGCGGGTGCCAGCATCCTGGCAGCGGCAGTCGCTTTTGCCTTGGCGCGGCGCTGGGCAGAGGTTGCTACCTTCCTGGGAACGGCGGTCATGGAGGTAGCTGTTCAGGTGCTCAAGACTTTGATTGACCGCCCGCGCCCGCCCGATGAGCTCCTGCGCGTAATGGAGAGCGGCACCAGCGGCAGCTTCCCCAGTGGGCACGCCTACCACGCCGTTGTATTTGGAGGACTGTTGCTGGCCCTGGCAGTACCTGGCATATGCCGCAGGTGGCTCCGGCGCGCCTTGGCGGCGTTGGTGCTTTTGCTTGCCATTGCCATCTCCGTCTCCAGGGTTTACCTGGGGGCGCACTGGCCCAGCGATGTCATGGGGAGCGTTGCTTTGGGAATCCCGTCCGTTGCCTTGCTGGTGTACTTGTATCGGAGTCTTGGGGGTGGCGAATCCCCATCTCAGGAAGACGGCCTTCGGCAATAGCTCCGCAGTTCGGGGCGTTTGTTTGGGATATGTGTAGAATAAATAAAAGCGCATGTCCCCACTCCCTGCAATGCAAGAACGTAGCTTGTCCGAACCCATGTATGGCACGGATACTCGCAGAACCACCCGGCGTTTCATGAGGGGGCAAAAGTGCTTATACTGATCTTCTTGCTTGCGGGCCTGGCAGAGATCGGAGGTGGTTATCTAATATGGGTTTGGCTTCGCCAACATCAACCCATCGCCTTAGGGATACTCGGTGCTCTGATCTTGGCTCTCTATATGGTGTCATCCCCGCCTTTCAATCGGCGAACTTCGGGAGAGTCTATGCGGCCTATGGTGGCGTGTTTGTTGTCATGTCTATAGCGTGGGGCTGGCTGATTGATAAGCGCTCCCCCGATTTCTATGACCTGTTCGGTGGGGCCATTGTCGTTCTGGAAGTAGCGGTGATCATGTACTGGCCCAGGGCAAAGGCTATCTAGTTCGGCGGGATTCAAATTGACCTACTGCCCAGATACGGGTAGCGTTTTCAGATAGTATGGCCTGTGGTAAACTGACTGGAATAGGCTCGGAGACTCACGCAGTAGGAAGGTGATGCACCTTGACAACTAACCTGGCGGCTGGAGCAGACTCAAAGGCAACAAAGACGGTGGAGATGCCTCTCCTTCCCAGGAGGGATACACTGGTGTTTCCCAGGCTGCTTACCCAGCTAGTGGTGATGCGGCCGGCTTATCAGCGCGCCGTGGAAGAGGCGATCTCTGGCGATCGCAGAATTCTGGTGGTGGGCCGGCGCAACGTTGACAGCCGGGATTTCGGTGTGGCTGACCTGTACCCCGTGGGCACTCTGGCTACGGTAGGCAGGATGCTGAAGATGCCAGACGGTTCGGCCACGGTCTGGGTGGAGGGCGAGGAGCGGGTGCGAATTGTTGAGGTGACTCAGACGGAGCCGTGGTACCGGGCCAAAGCGGATGTCCTGCCAGAGTCCCTGGTGGAAACCCTCCAGACGCAAGGGTCAATGCGTTCCGTGCTGGCCCTCTTCGAGAAGTGCGTGCGCCTTTCACCCAACCTGTCCGGGGACTCCTACGTGGCCGCCATGAACGCCGATGGCCCAGGGCATCTGGCGGACCTGGTCTGCTCCTCCCTGAACATGCCCATGGAGGCGCGCCAGAAAGTCCTGGAGACACTCGACTCAGATGAGAGGCTGCACATGGTAAATATGCACCTGGCCCAGGAGGTGGATGTCCTGGAGGTGCAAAACCGCATTGACTCCGAGATAAAAGGCTCCGTGGACAAGACTCATCGAGAGTTCTTCCTCCGGGAGCAACTGCGGGCCATTCAGAAGGAACTCCAGGAGACTGACCCTCAAGCCAGGGAAGTGGATAGCCTCAAGACGAAAATAGAGGAGTCCGGGATGCCGGAAGAGGCCGCCAAGAAGGCACTGGAAGAGCTGGAGCGACTTGCCCTTATATCGCCCGTCTCGCCGGAGAACTCGGTGGTCCGGGGCTACCTGGACTGGCTTATTACCTTGCCCTGGAAGACCCAGACCGAGGATAACCTGGACATAAGGCAGGCTGCCCGCGTGCTGGACGAGAACCACTACGGCCTGGCTAAGGTGAAGGAGCGCATTCTGGAGTACCTGGCGGTGAGGAAGCTGTCCGAAGGGAAGCTGCGCAGCCCCATTCTCTGCTTTGTGGGCGCTCCCGGCGTTGGCAAGACCAGCCTTGGCAAGTCCATTGCCGCAGCCATGGGCCGCAAGTTTGTCCGGGTAAGTCTGGGGGGTATTAGGGACGAGGCGGAGATACGTGGCCACCGCCGCACATACGTTGGCGCTATGCCTGGCCGGGTAATCCAGACCATGCGCCGTGCCGGCACCGTCAATCCGGTGTTCATGCTGGACGAGGTGGACAAGGTGGGCACTGACTTCCGGGGCGACCCCT
>SHYF01000030.1 GCA_009692985.1 Dehalococcoidia bacterium | reverse complement strand
CATGTCCCAGGTATTAGCAGTCCCTGGCCGAGACTGCTAATCCTAGCTTAGCGCAACTGCACGGTTAGATTATCACGGTCAGATCATAAGGAGGAAAAAGTGGCAATACGCTTTCATCCCCTAGGGGATAGAGTAGTCATCAAGCCCATGGACAAGGAAGAGGTCACCAAGAGCGGGCTGGTGCTACCCGACACTGCCAAGGAAAAGCCCCAGGAGGGGGAGGTTGTGGCGGTAGGTCCCGGGCGCGTGGACGACAAGGGAAACCGAATCACCGTTGAGGTCAAGGCGGGGGATAAGGTGGTCTACTCCAAGTACGCCGGGACAGAGTTCAAGGATAACGACCAGGAGTACCTCATCGTCCGCGAGGCGGACATCCTCGCCAAGATTTCATAGAAAAGCTCTCATATAAGTCACGACATTAAAAGGGAGGGAGTCAAGAATGGCAAAGCAGATATCTTTCGGCGAAGACGCACGCCGGTCCCTGAAGAAAGGCATTGACATACTGGCCGACACTGTCAGCGTAACGTTGGGGCCTAAGGGCCGCAACGTCATCCTGGACAAGAAGTTCGGCCCCCCAGCGGTCTGCAGCGACGGAGTGACCATCGCCAAGGAGATTGAGCTTGAGGATCCCTTTGAGAACATGGGCGCTCAGCTCCTGAAAGAGGCCGCCAGCAAGACCAACGACGTGGCGGGAGATGGCACCACTACATCCACCGTCCTGGCCCAGGCAATGATCACGGAAGGGTTCAAGAACGTGGCGGCCGGGGCCAATCCACTGGCACTCAAGCGTGGAATGGAGAAGGCGGTGGTGACGCTTCGAGACGAGATCAAAAGGCTGGCTAAGCCTGTGGAGGGCAAGGCCCAGATTTCTCAGGTAGCCTCCCTTTCAGCCCATGAGCATGAGATAGGCAATCTGATAGCCGATGTGATGGAGAAGGTTGGCAAGGACGGCGTAATCACGGTGGAGGAGTCCAAAGGGCTGCAGTACGAGGTCGAGTACGTTGAAGGTATGAAGTTCGACCGCGGCTACATCAGCCCCTACTTCATCACCAACGCCGAACGCATGGAGACTGTCATAGAGGACCCGTACATCCTCATTACCGACCGCAAGCTCTCCGCCGTGGCGGACATGCTTCCGGCTCTGGAAAAGGCGCTACAGATCAGCAAGAACATTGTGATAATTGCCGAGGACGTGGAGGGCGAGGCCCTGGCTACGCTGGTGGTCAACAAGCTGCGCGGCACGTTAAACTGCCTTGCGGTAAAGGCTCCGGGCTTCGGGGAGAGGCGCAAGGCCATGCTCGACGATGTAGCTACCCTCACCGGTGGCCGTGTCATCAGCCAGGAGGCGGGCCGCAAGCTGGACTCGGTGACAGTGGAGGACCTGGGCCGGGCACGCCGCGTGCAGGCCGATAAGGACGATACCACAGTGGTGGAGGGGCATGGTTCCGACGCCGCCATTCAGGGGCGAATCAAGCAGATAAAGGCCCAGATTGAAGACACCACATCCGAGTTCGACAAGGAGAAGCTCCAGGAACGCCTGGCCAAGCTCTCCGGCGGCGTAGCCATCATAAAGGTGGGCGCCGCAACTGAGGTGGAGTTGAAGGAGAAGAAGGGCAGAGTCGAGGATGCCCTCTCCGCAACGCGCGCCGCAGTGGAGGAGGGGATTGTCCCTGGTGGTGGAGCAGCCCTAGTCCGCGCCGCCCTTGCGCTGGACAAACTGCACTTGACAGGGGACGAGGCCACAGGAGTGCGCATCGTGCGCAAGGCTCTGGAGGAGCCAATCAAGGTCATAGCCTCCAATGCCGGCCTTGAGGGATCCGTAATTCTGGACGCCATCATGAAGGGCAAGGGCGACTTTGGCTACGATGCTGAGGAGGGAAGGTTCGGCTCCATGATGGAGTTTGGTATCATGGACCCGGCCAAGGTGACCCGAGCAGCCCTGGAGAACGCCGTCAGCGTTGCCGGCATGATTCTGACCACGGAGTCGCTGGTGACTGACATACCCAAGAAGGAAGGGGCTATGTCTGCACCACCTCCCATGGACTACTAGGCCGGATCAACCTACAGCTAAAGGGGGCGGACGCTGAAAGCGTCCGCCCCCTTTCTTGTTTGGCAACGCACAGCTTTCAGTATCCAGCCCTCATACCGCAGATGGTTTTCCATGTGCTATCAAATCCACGAGCTAGGTCATCAACTGAATAACTTAGCGGGCAGTTAGGCAGATGTTTCACCCCCATCCTCACCTTCCCCCATCAAGAGGGAAGGGATTTTCTCCTCTCCCCTAGAATGGGGAGATTTAGAGAGGGGGTGAGGCAAGCGCCAAACTAATTAGCTTATGCCCATAAGTCGTGGGTTTTGCGCCCCATCCACCACATTGCGAACCCCGCCGACTAAGAAGGCCAGATTCACCATCGGCCTTCCAGTCAATATCCCGCTCGGCAGTATCTTTACGGGAATGTTACGAGGAAGGCTGCCCCTTTTATTACACCTTAATCACTCCCGCGATACTCTCATGTTGTGCTCGATGGAGCACACGGACAAGGCCAGATGATTCAGTCCCCCTCTAACAGGCTGCCGGCGTTGTCTCAAAAGCCAGGAAGGCGCAAGGAACCTTGGTTCCCGCTTGGGGTCTGGGGGTATCCCCCAGATATACTTTCAACACACGTCCTGGCCAGAGCCTGTCATTGAGCGTAGCGAATGGAATGGGTCCAACTGGATGGTCGAGTGTGTTTTTCATCAACCTGCTAGTGGCTCCACCAGCCAGTGGGAGCGTAAGCAACTGGCGTTCAATAGATAAGGGGCAACAGAATGGCTAGTCAGGAAGAACCATTTACAGCGCATGCAGGCCAGCTTAAACAGACCCATGAATGCCTGGCGACCAGCCACCGCGTGCCAGAGGACCATGCATTGGAACCGTCCAGCCGCGCGCTCCCCCGGCGGCTCATATTGGCGCGCCGGGTGATTTTCATCACCGGCGACATTGTGAATCATGCAGATAGGGAGTTCGTGACGGCAACTGGCAACCCTGTCATAGAAAAACCGTTCCACCTGAATACGTTGCAAAAACAACTGGAGTCCTTGCTCAACAACGAGAGTTGATGGAACGGCGGTGGCTGGCTTGACTGGCGTGCTGGCATAGCTATAATCATGGGCGGTTGAGGATTTTGGCATAGTCGAGTCCATAGGGAGGAAAACAGATGGCCAGCATCACAGTCGCCCAGGCGGAGTTCACCCGGTACGTCCAGTCGGCTTTCAAGGTCAAGGCCTCAGGCAAGATTGTCTGGATTGACCCAATCATGGTGAATGCCGAGCACATAGGTAGTGACAAGGCAGACATCATTCTTGTAACCCATGAGCACGGCGACCACTTCAGCGTTGACACAATTAATGCCGTATCCAAGCCAGGCACCCAGCTTGTGTGCCCCAACAACGGCATTGTCAACAGGCTGCGGGGCAGCGTCACTGCTAACGTGCACGTCATGAAGGAGGGGGATAGCTTGGACGTGGCTGGAGTCAACGTCAAAGCTGTGGCCGGATACAACGATTTCCATCCGCGGAACAAGGGGGCCGACAGCTTCAATGTGGGGTACGTATTCACTCTAGGCGGGACTTTAATGCTCCACACTGGGGACTCTGGTCTTGTGGACGAGTTCGGAAAGATAGGCAAGCTGGACGTGGCTATGCTCCCCATCGGCGGCACGTACACCATGGACGAAGCAGAGGCGGCCAAGGCTGTCACCCAGCTACTCAAACCCCGCTTTGCCATTCCAATGCACTACGGGTTTGCCACGGGCGGCGATCCCGCCAAGTTCAAACAGTTGGTGGGCCATGCCGCGCACGTGGAGATCGCAGACGCTGTACTGCCAGGTCGCCCGGGGCGCTAGCGTAGTGCATTGGAATGTTGTTGCTGATGAGCGGTCGATTGCACCGCACCGCCGCCGATCTGCCATGTACCGAACCATCCCCCTTAGTCCCCCTTCTTTCTTTGAGGAAGGGGGAGAAGGTTCTGGGGGCGTCGTGTCCCCCAGAGTTCCCCCGCCAGAGGGGGTAACGCCCCCCTTTGGACTGCCCCGTGTGGCCAGCACAGCCAAGCGATGACTAATGAAGCGTTAGAAACAGTACAATAGCCGGAGGAGCACGGTTGGCAAGGTGAAGGAAGATCGAACATGACCCTGCACTACAAGGGTGAAGTCCTGGTCCATAAGATACCCATGGGGCCGTATGGCAACAATGGGTATGTCATCGTTTGCCCGCAAACCAACGAGAGCATAGTCATAGACACGCCTGCCGAGCCGGAGAAGCTGTTAGCCGTGGCCCAGCATACAGTTGTCAAGGCCATTCTCATCACCCACACTCACATGGACCACCTGCTGGGGTTCGAAAAGATACGCTCCACCCTGGGCGCTCCGGTGGGCGTTCACGCCACAGAGGCGAGCAAGCTGCCATCCGCGCCGGACTTTCACCTGTCCGACGGCCAGACGATTACGGCTGGGACAGTGGCGCTGAAAGTCATCCACACGCCGGGTCACACGTCTGGAGCGGCGTGTTTCCTCACTGGCCTCCGCCTTTTCACCGGCGACACGCTGTTCCCCGGGGGGCCAGGGCACACGTCCACACCCAAAGAGTTGCGACAGATCGTTAGAAGCATTGCGGACAAGCTGCTGGTCCTGCCTGGGGATACGGCTGTATATCCCGGCCACGGGGACACTACAACAATTCGCAAGGCGCAGGAGGAACACTCCGTTTTCGCCGGCAAGCGCCACTCAAGCGACCTGTGTGGGGACGTACTCTGGCTGAGTAGCTAAGGCGATGGGACTTCGCCCTCCGCTGCCTGCCCCCGGCGCAGCTCCGCCAGCTTCACTTCCCGTATTTCCAACCAGTGATCCCGGGAAATCTCCATACGGATGAACTTGTACCCGTAGCGTTGTGTTGTCCGGACGGTGGTGAAGCCACACTTCGCGAAGCTCCGTTGGGCCCGAAGGTTCCATTCCAGCGTATGGAGATAAAGGCGGCGCAGGCTTGTGCTCGCGAACATGTGGTCAATAAGGCCAATCATGGAATGGGACCCGTATCCATTATCCCAGTAGGCCCGGTCCCCTATCATGATCCCTACCTCCGCCTCACCGTAGGCCAGATTGATGTCGTAGCACATGCAGTTTCCGATGTGCTTGCCGTCCAGCGTGTCTATGGCGAATCGCTGCGACCAGGGCGACGGGAAGTCGAATGTCTCCTCGTAAGAGCGCAGGAACTGGTGATAAGGCTGCGTTAGGGGTGGGGCAGCGTCCAAGGCGGCCAGCTCCTCGTCTACTCGCCAGGCATAGTCATCGGCGGCGTCTTCCAGCCGTTTGTCGCGCAGCACGACTTTGCCCGCCTGGATAGCGCCGTTGGTGCTCATCAGGCGATACGTCCGACTTCGTCGAGACTCTCGACCTTCGGTCGGAACTCTCCGCGAGCGGCCAACAGCGCCTTTTTGACGATGGCCACCTCGCTGGCGTAGGACATAGCCTTCAATGCTTCCTGCTCGGCGAACCATCGCACCAGGTCAAACTCAGGGTCGTGCAGAGATGGGTCGCCGCCTGTTGGGACCATCAGATAAAAGTGGACCTTTTTGTGGCACCGCACTCCGTCCTGTGTGCGGGAGAACCAGTATTCAATGAATCCCAATGGCGTCTGAATGGCAGCATCCAGCCCCGTTTCCTCCCGCACCTCCCGCAGGGCGGTCTGCTCAATACTCTCCCCCTGGTCAGGGGTGCCCTTGGGAAGTGCCCATAGAAGAGGTGACTTCCGTCCACAGAGCACAACCTCTAGCTGGCCTTCCGTTTCCCGGTAGACCACACCGCCAGCGGATACCTGGTGCTCTATTCTTGCAGTACGCGGCATATCATTCCTCGACCCCTGGGACCACTGGCTATCATTCTAGAGAAGGCTTGACGGCGGCGTCAACCTGGCAGGGCAAGGCTGGTGCGCCCGCCAGAAGAGGCAGATGACATGCAGCCAAACCCCTGGCTTATCGTAATTAACTTAAGAAGTTGAGACATACTCCGCTCGTATGGTTCGACAAGCTCAGGATGAGCGGGATAAGACGACAAGTAAGAAAGCTGGGTTATTTTCGCAATTACAATTCCCTCACAAGCTCTCAGAGTGGCATTGAAACCCTAAGAGTTGAACCCTAGAGTGCCTTCCTCTAGCTCCAGGTGCTGGAGGGCTTCCTGAGCGGCTTCCTGGATTGCATCGTCCCCGGTCTTGACGCATCGCCTGAGGGCCCGCTTCGCTAACAACCCACCGATGGCACCCAGGGATTTGAGGGCAGCGAGCTGGACTTCCGAGTCTTCATCCTCTATGAGGGGTATCAGATAAGGAACCACCTCCTCTTCTCCCATCTCCCCACAGGCGGTGGCTGCCTCGTACCGCATGTCTGTCTCCTTGCTGCTCGTCTCGTTGATAATGGTGGTCAACCAGGCGGGGTCGCTGGTCCTTCCCATAGCATAAAGGGCGCTAACTTGCAGCTTGAACTCTTGACTGTTGTACGCCAACCGGATCAGCTCACGTACCCGAGGCGTGTTGAAGCAGGCCACCGCTTCCAGGGCGCGGCGGCGTATCTCAATGCTTCCGCTATTGTTATCCAGCAGAGAGAGCAAGACGTCTTTGATCCGCTCCCCATCCCGATGCAGGAGCTTTCCGCTTTCGGCCAGGGCGCCGAACTTGCCCAGGCCTAATACCGCCGAAATGCGTACCTCATCCGAAGGGTCGTCTTTTGCCAGTGCCATCAAGGGGCCAAGCAGGACATGGTCGTCGCACTCCCAAAGGCCGGACACTGCTAGCTCACGGACCCTGGGATCATCGTCCTTGAGACAATGGCGGAATACTCCGTTGAAATCCATATCCACATTGTCTTCGGCCACCGTGACCAGCCGCTCTATGAGCTTGCGGCGCTGCTCCCCGGGCAGCGAGGGCCACCAAGTGCGGAACTGGTCCATTTCATCGCCGTCCAGGGCCGATAGATGCACCAGCAGGGAGTGCTTTGAATGCACTTCTTCTTTGGTCAGCTTTTGGAGGTAGTGTTCAAGTGTCATGAAGGCGTTGGATGAAACTTCTTGGTAGAGACAGAGAGTGCCGCACAATATTGGTGGAGCGCGTGCTTGTCTACGGTGCGCTCCAGACGTATCTCCAGAAACCTAGAGCCGTACTCTTTCAAAGCTTCCGAAATACGGTCACTCATGATAGAAAGTCCGGCCTAAAGGGGGTGACGGGTGGTCGCGAGGAGTATAGCATAATCATATTTACAATCGATGCGCAGGGAACAGACTACAAACGTGGCTCGCATACCAACCAACAAACACATCATAGATAATACGCTCCCCAATGCGCAAGAGATTCTTGCCCTTTTGGAGCCTCTCTATGGGCCGCTCCCTTGGCAACAGCGCCGGGACCCGGTGTCGGAGCTGGTTGTGACCATTTTGTCCCAACACACATCCGATGTAAACGCAGAACGGGCCTTTGGCCAGCTCATGGACGCCTTTGGAAATCTGGAGGCAGTAGCCGTGGCAGAGGTAGAGGCCATCGCCCATTGCATTCGCAGCGGCGGCCTGGCGCAGCAGAAGGCCCCCCGGATCAAGGCGGCGCTCAACAAGGTCATGGATGAGCGAGGCTCTCTCGACCTGGACTTTCTGCGGGCGCTTCCCCTGGCCGAGGCCAAGGCGTGGCTCAAAGCGCTTCCCGGCGTAGGGCCCAAGACCGCCGCCGTGGTCCTGTGCTTCTCTTTTGGTATGCCTGCGATGCCTGTGGACACCCACGTCCACAGGGTAGCCAGACGCCTGGGCCTCATCGGCGACAAGGTGACTGCCGACCAGGCCCACGACCTGCTGGAGTCCATAGTGGCACCGGATGATGTGTACAGGTTCCACGTATACCTGATCACCCACGGGCGCAGGGTTTGCAGGTCGCAGCGCCCCCTCTGCGACTCCTGCGTCCTGGCGGACATCTGCCCCACGGGGCGGGAGAGGCTGGGGATGCAGCCGTCGTCATAAGGCTTGTACTGTTCCATTGCCGCTTCGTCGTTGTACCCGTTGCACCCCCCTGCTATACTCTTGCTAGGCTGTTAAGGAGCAGGATTGATGAAAGTCGGTATCATAGGTGTCACAGGCTACTCCGGTTCGGAGCTGGCTCGCCTTCTGCTGCGCCATCCCGAGGCGAAGCTGGTGGCAGTCACGGGGCGCAGCGCTGCCGGAAAGCGAGTTCCAGAGGCAATACCATACCTTTGGGACCTGGACCTTCCAATCACCGAGTCCATTGAGGAGTCAGTGGATATTGTGTTCTCCGCCCTGTCCAGCGGCGCCAGCGCCGTCGCCCTGGCGCCCATGGTGGAGAAGGGCGTCAAGGCAGTGGACATCGCCGCCGACTTTCGTATCCACGACGCCGCAGGGTTCAAGCGAGCCTACAAGGTGGACCATCCAGCCCCCCATCTGCTACCCAGGGCTGTATACGGGCTGTCTGAGATTCATAGGGCAGCAATCAAGAGGACCAGCCTTGTCGCCAACCCAGGCTGCTATCCCGAGGCGGCTATCCTGGCCCTGGCCCCGGCTGTGCGAGAAGGAATTGTCGGCGACCATTTCATAGTGGACGGCAAGTCTGGAATCTCCGGCGCCGGGCGAGGCGGCCTGACAACCAACACGATTGACCTCTACGCGGAGGCCAACGAGAACGTGATGGCCTATGGACTGGATGGGCACGGACACCAGCCGGAGATAGCCCAGGAGCTGGCCGAGCTGCGGGAGGCTCCCAGCGCAAAGGTCACATTTGTTCCGCATCGCATTCCAATGACACGGGGCATCCTGGCTACCTGCTATGCGCCCCTGGTGGACGGTGGAATTACCAAAAAGAAGGTGCGGGAGTTGTACCGAGAGTTTTACGACGGCGAACCATTTGTGCGGGTCCCGGAGCTTCCGCCTCAGACCAAGCACACCCTGGGTACTAACTACTGCCTGGTATACCCAACGGTGGACGAGCAGACCGGGACGCTGGTGGTGGTAAGCTGCCTGGACAACCTGATAAAGGGAGCCGCGGGCCAGGCCATCCAGAACATGAATTTAATGTTCGGCCTGCCGGAGACCACCGGGCTACAAGGCCTGGCGCTCTACCCGTGATTCTGTTTTTGTCCGTTCGGCCCCCTCGGTAGCAGAAAGGGGGACAGGGGGATGGTCGAATCAGATAGTCATCGCCCCGCCACACAATTGCATGCCCTCATCGTCTAGAGGCCCAGGACAGCGGCCCTTCAAGCCGTCAACAGGGGTTCGAATCCCCTTGGGGGCACTTTCTTCAGACAGCTCTCTCGTATGGTCACCCAGCAAGACGGCCAAGTGTTGCCTCACGCATGGCAGATCTGCCCGCCGTCCACCATGTAGATGGATGCGGTCACGTATTTGGCACTGTCCGAGGCAAGGTAGACGGCCACGGGACCAAGCTCCTCCGGCTGGCCTCGGCGGCGCATGGGGATGAAGTGCGCCAGGGGGTCGCCCCCTGGGGTCTCCCAACTGCCGGCGAACCAGCCTGTAGCTATGGCGTTGACCGTGACACCAGTGGCAGCCCACTCAACGCCCAGGCTCTTAGTGAATTGGAGGACGGCTCCCTGGCTGGCAGAGTACGCCGTGGTATTGGGGACTCCTACGAGGCCCAAACCGTGGGCCAAGACGATAATACGTCCCTGGCCCTTGGTCAGCATCTCCTTCCCCACTGCCCGAGCAGTAAGGTACACGGACTTGGCGTTGACTGACATCAACGTGTCCCACTGCTCCTCTTCCAAATCGCCCACGGGGGCTGCGAAGATGGCTTCTTCTCCGGTCAGCAGAATGTCCACCTTCCCAAAGCGGCTCAAGGCCTGGTCGGTCACTCTGTGGACATCGACGGCCCGGGTCATATCGGCGGTCACGGCCAGGCTCTGGCGCCCATGGGCACGAGCAGCTGCGGCCAGTGCTTGGGCAGCCTCGGCCCGGTGCGAGACCGCCACAACGTTGGCGCCGGCCTCGGCCAGGGCCTCCCCGGCAGCCTTGGCCAAGGGATTGCCTGCACCTGTTACTATAGCAACCTTACCCGATAGACGGAAAAACTCAGGAAGCATTGTGCTCTCCTCCTCAAATTATCGTCGGGTCAGTGGTATCGTTGGGGCGTAGTTCATGGGTGCGAAGCCGCACTGCTGAATGCCACCGTCTATATAGACTATCTGCCCTGTGATGTAGTTGGAGGCGTCGGAGGCCAGGAAGACCACCAGAGGCGCCTCCTCCCATGCCTCGGCGCGCCGTTTGGCTGCCAAGAACTGCGCTGACATGTCTGCCGGGCGTCGCGGGGCCACTGCACCGGTGTCGTCCCCTCGTCTGCGGCCTCCTGTGAGATACTGGGTCAAGAACAAGCCTGTGCCCAGAACATTGACCTGGATGTTGTCCTGGGCGAAGGTGATGGCCAACGACCGGGCCAGGTTGGCTGTGCCACCCTCCGCAAGACTGTGGATTTGGCCGTGCCTTCCACCCTTGTTCCAGAAGGCGGCGGAGCCGTTGAACATTATCTTGCCCGACTGTCGCTCCACCATGTGCTTTAGGACGGACTGAGCGCAGTAGAAGTGCGTGTACATGTCCAGAGCCAGAGCAGGGGCCATGTCCTTTTCAAGATCAGTGTCCCATATGGGCTTGGAACTCCCGCCGCCACCGGCATTGCTTATCATTATGTCCACATGGCCCAGCTCGGCTATGGTCTGGTCTACCATGGCCTGCACCTGCTGGGGCGATGTCACGTCGGTACGGATGGCCAATGCCTTCCGGCCAATTGCCCGCACCTCCTTGGCCACAGCTTCGATCTCTGAGACGGTGCGAGCGGCAACAGCTACGTCGGCGCCGGCCCTGGCCATATAAAGACTCATCTCCCTTCCTAGGCCGCGGCCACCACCTGTCACTATGGCGATTTTCCCCTCCAGGCTCATCTTGTCCAACTGACTCATTCGTCCCTCCTCATGCCCGCTGCGTTTGCCATCCAACGAGGCCACTGCAAGCGCACTGATTGTATCCATTCAGAGGTATGCTGTAAAGAGAAGGCAATTCGAGGTGCCTTCTACATCAATGAGCAGGCTCTCGCTCTGCCACCCACAGGGGAATTTTTCCCAACCAACTTCGGAGTCGGGACACCAGGAGGAAATGGAGGCCGCTGGCAATGGCTCACAAGTCCTTGACCTCACCCCCTGTATCCCCCTCTCCGTGTCGGAGAGGGGGAGCTTTTAATCTGGGGGCTACCCCCAGACCCACAGCGGGAACCGAGGTTCCCTGCGCCTTCCTGACTTTTGAGACAACGCCCTAAAGGCCCATGCGATGGCGCTACGCACCCAGCCTACGCCTGGGCATCTGCCGGCGATGCCAGATACGCGGCCAGCTCTTGCAACCTGGCGTCGTCCCGACCTTGGAACAGCTCAGTGACGTAATCGCTCACTTGACGTCGGTCTTTCACAGCCACCACCGTTATGTCAACTGGCAAATGGGGCTGCAAGTTGTGGTGCGCCCCGATGAATAGCACACCCATCTCCCCTACCCTCAAGGTCTCCCCGATGGTACGGGCTATGAATTGGTCGCGCTGTTCCAGTAGCTGGTCTGCGTGGGATGGCGTCTCTGGCTGACCTTCCTGGGAAGACTCTTGCCGCAAAAAGCTCAGTATGCTCCGGCGTTCATCCAGGAGCAGTTGGGCATCTTCGGTCTGCCTGATGTCAGCGCCCTGGCCGAGCAGCTTTAGCACCGCCTGGTAGTTCCTGCTGCCCCTTCTTGCCGCCTCCTGGACAATGCGCTTCCCCATCTCACCGCCAGCGGCCAGGCCATCCTGGTTAACCTTTAGCTTATCGGGGTCAAGGGTGCTAAGAAAAGCCTCTATGCTAGTCCAGAACTGGCCTACGGTGCGCTGGTGTCGTGCCCAGCGGCTTTCTCCAGATAGCTCAGCGCTGCAGCGGGCAAGCGCCGCCCCCAGGCTGCCCATGTCAGCCTCGTCATGGATGATGGGTACGAGCAGAAGCCGCCTCATCTAACCCGCTTGCCCGCCTCTACCAGGGCCTGCGCGAAGTGCCTGGCTGCCACCTGAAAGGCGCCGGTGGCCTAGGCGGCTGCCGCAGGTGTCAGGCCCACTGCCTCGGCGTACTTGAGGAATGTGTCCACGCCAGAGACGACGACCCTGGCCTAGACGGCCAGTATCTCTATGCCCACCAGGCTGATCCGCACCCAGGCGTCCACGACGACGCCCTTATCCAGGATGCAGTCTATCACCTCTGCCAGACTGGTTGACCCCATGGTTTTTCCCACTGCCATATCTTCTGTTTCCTCCTTCTTCCGGTGGCTCCACCTTGCCCCTATTTGGCCTTCGCTCCCCCTGTCTCCAGTAGAGATTCTGGTCGGGAAGCTTGCATTCATCTTTGCACCGGCCATTTGGCGACACAACATACTGCGGTATACACTTTGGCATCCCGTGGTATGCATACCAGGGATACCGCAATTTCGATTGCCTACCCCTGTTGAACTGGTTTGGCTCCGTTGGCGAGATGGGGTATACCCTCCTCATTTCCTTCGACGCGCTCAGAATGAGCGGGGACTATCATGGGGAACCCAGAGGGGGTAAAACCCCCTCTGGCGGGGGTCTGGGGGTATCCCCCAGATTCATAACTCCACCTTCCCTCTCAGGGAATGGGGACCAAAGAGGTTAGGTAAAGGGCTTTTGGGAGAAAGCAGATCCGTGCCAAGATGAGGCATGCCCAATTTATCCTGGGTGCGCCGGCGGAGGTGAGCATATCCACATGTCAGGCAACAGCGTGGAGGCTCCGCTCATGTTGCCAGACCATAAGCCCAGACCATGCGGATGGAGCTTGGCATGAACGAATCTACCTGGCGGGGGCCGATTTCGTACGTAACAGCGCAAACCGTCCGCGCTACGGCTGGGGTGTTGCTGGCCCCTGGGGCGGGCTATCCTGGGAGTGCCCTAGCTCTGTGGCCAGGGTATCCAGCGTGTAGCCCTCCTTCCTGACGCGCAGGTCAAAGTAGACCAGGGTTGCGCCAATGTAAGCCATAGGTGTGACTAGCACGCCTCCCACGGTAGCCAGCAGATCGCCCCACAGGCGATACTTGAGGCCAATGAGTGTCCCTGGCAAAGAGAAAGCGGCGGCGCCCAGAAGCAACAGCAGCGCGAAGGCCGCTCCTATGCCGAAGACACGCCACCAGCTCCCTCGTACCAGCTCATAGCTGCGCTTCAGCGCATCCGCGGGACGTTTGCCTTCTATCATGATCGCTTGGACGTAGCAAAACCAAGCGACCGCCACAAAGGCAAGAAGTGGGATGCCAATTACTATGAAGCTCAAGATTATTCCGGCCACCACCGCAGAGAAGAAAACCAGGGCTGTCAGTAAGAGGACATTAGCATTGTTCAAGGCTGCTACAAAGCAGGTGGCGGCGTTTGTCCTTCGACCTATGTACCACCGGCTTACAGCGTAGACTGCGGCGGCATCGGCGAGCAGGCCTGTGAACAGTCCGCCCAGGGTGATGGCAGACCTCAACGCTGGGTTGAATGGGAAGAGTGATATGAGGAGGGGGATGTTGGCCACCAGAGCGAGGCACAACATCAGGCCGAAGTTGCCTCTGTAAACGGCCAGTGTTTCCCTGACCAGTTCGCCCCGGCTCCTGGGCCCCAGTGCGCCAGTGGCTGTCCTCGCATCAGGGTGCGGCTCCTGCGAGCCTTCTGGCTCGGAAGAAGGCTGGTCCTGGCGGACACGCTGCCCTCCTCCAGGTGGTTCCAGGGTGGTCCCACACCGGCCACAGTACCTGGCGCTGTCTGGGTTGTAGGTATGGCAATTGGGACAGTTCACGTCGCTATGATACCTTTATCAGGCTGTGCAAGGTAGTGGCTGCCTTTATGCTGGCTCAGGGCTTTGCAGATACCCGCTAGCATCGAAGATAGCC
>SHYF01000029.1 GCA_009692985.1 Dehalococcoidia bacterium | reverse complement strand
GCGGCGTGGCCCAGTGCGGTTGGGGGAGGATAACGAGTACGTTTACAACGAGGTATTGGGCATCGGCGGCGCAGAATATGAGAAGCTGGTAGAGACGGGCCATATCGGAACGGAATACGCCCCTCACATAAAGTAGCGTTGTAAGATAGAGCTGTTTGTGGGTGGCTGCTCAATACTACAACACAATCGGTGAGCTTGAGATGCTGACTGTGTTCATTTCGTCGCATTTGTATGCCCTGCCAACGATATGTGTCATGGCTTGACACTATTGCCTCGCTGTGATACAAATTAGCTGTGTGCTTGGCGTGGGGCGGCGTGTGTCCGCTGGAGACCAATGGCCAAGTTAGTCCGACTTTGAATCAACGCCGTCGCAATGTCCTGTGACGATGCGGCCAGCCAGCGGTCAAAAGCTCGCGTATAGAAGAAATCGTGGAGCAAAACAGCCGGCTCGGTGTGGTCCGATGGTTCATCCACGCATGCGACCCGCCGGCGGTGACTCAATGAAGTTAGCTATCGAACCAGTGGAGTTGCGATGACTGAAAAAGAACAACCATCACAGCGTAGCAGAGGTACCGCTAAGTATACTTGGGACGATACAATTGCTGCCATTGGCCGTGATTTCTCTACCGGTGCCGACCGTGTAGCGGACGAGGTAATAGAATACACCTCTGTTGTCAGGTTTTGCGAGCCGTGGGAGATAGGCAACCCTTTATACTGGTACGAAGATGTAGCACGGCAAGCCGGCTACAAGGGTGTGGTAGTACCCTGGAGCGAAATCAAGCAGACAACATTAGGGTACAAGTTCTGGCGACCCGGAGAGCCAACGCGCTTCGCCACGAATGACAAAAACGCTGACAGCCCGCGTAACTTTCGGCAAGGGGATCCGGTTGCTCCGGAGGTGCCAAGGCCGCCAACCAGAGTGGGCGTAGTGACCGATCTGGACATAGAGTTTTTCGAACCCGTCTGTGTAGGCGACAGGCTCGTATCCAGAGGCAACAAACTGGTCAACGTAAGGGTCAGAAAAACGAAGATAGGGATGGGGGCCTTTGTAAACATGGCCTATGAAATCTACAATCAAGAGGGCAAGCTCGTAGCGAAGGTCAACCAGGGCGGGTTTTCCGTTACTGCGGAGTAGTAAAAGGATTGCCTAGTGGAGGTGTTGGATGGGCGGGGACTCCCCAAAATGGTGCGTGTTGCTTCGTGATTTAGATGGAGGGTAGTATGGACTTCGAGCAGAAATACACTGATGATCAGGAGCGATTCCGCAAAGATGTCCAGGACTGGCTTAAGACAAACATCCCAGAGGAGCTGAAAGAGCCAGTGGACCGAAGGGCTGATTTCAACGAGGACCTGGTGAAATTGTGGCGAGCAGCAAGTAAGAAGTTGGGAGCAAAGGGCTGGTTGCACCCCACTTCGCCGAAGCAGTACGGCGGCGGCGGTCTTTCGGCGGCACACGACACAATAATTCATGAGGAATTCAACCGCCACCGTATTCCGCGGCGCGAGGACGGACTAATAATCGCCAATCTGTTGGTATGGGGAACAGAGCAGCAAAAGCAAAAATTCCTGGTCCCACTTTTGAAGGGCGAGAAGACCTCTTGGCAGAAGTCTACCGAGCCTCATTCCGGGTCTGATTTGGCTAGCTACGAGAGCACGGCGGTGCAGGACGGGGATGACTGGGTCTTGAATGGTTCCAATGTGTTTATCAGCGGTCGTGGCATTCCGGACTTTCTTTGGGGGCCAATGTTGACCGATAAGAGTGCGCCACGTCACCGTAACCTCGGTTTTTTTATCATTCCATGCCCATCTGATGGCTTAACCATAACGACGATGCCCCTCATCAATGGAAATGAGCAGCATTTCATATACCTTGATAACGTCCGTATTTCAGGGGACCATCTCATAGGAGGGGACCACCAAGGGTGGCAAGTAGCCAACACTGGGTTGGAGTTGGAACATGGTGGCCAAGGGGCGGCATTTCCATCCGACTCGGTGGTAGAGACTCTAGTTGACTACATGCGTGGCCAGAAGCGCGTGGGGCAAACCCCAGCAGGTGATCCTGTACTTCAGGAGGAGACTGTGCAGGCCTATATTGAAGCTCATTTGCACGGCCTCTTCCTGAAACGGACCTACGACATGTATCAGAAGAGAGTGGTGGTGGGTTGGGAGGGTGGATGCGGTGCCTTGTACGGGCGACACTACGGGCTTCGAAATGCCGGGCGCGTGCGTGACGTCATGGGGATGGGCGCAATGTTGGGCCCTAAGGACCCACTGGCACCACTGGAAGGGCTCCAAGAAGTAGAGCAGCGCAACAGTCTGCAGCACATGCATGGAGCTGGTAGTCTCAATATTGCCAAGGTTACTCTGGCCAGGCGCATTGGGATTAGCCGCACAAAGGAGCGCCCCGCTCCTACTCCCGCTACGGCAGGCCGGCTTAGCGGCGACACTTAGCCGCAAGACCCAGGAGTCCAGTGTGTGGCATGGCACGGGTGCTCCGGAAACGATTTTGGCGAGGCCTTGGTGGTTGTAGGTTTGCACCGGCGGATGGAAAACCAGTTCCAAACCAATGGGACAGCTTTATTGGCGGGGAAAAACTAGCAGATTTGGAGATTAACTATGGAATACCATGATGTTTACAAGAGGATTTGGCGCGCAGTCCCCTTATTAGCAATTTCTGTCCTATTGACACTTGTCCTGGCTTGCGGACCTGGAGAGGAACCTACTCCTACACCTACTGCCGTGGCATTTCCCACCGCCACGGCAACGTTGGCGCCTGCGGCATCGCCTACGCCAACGCGGCTTGGGCCCGCAGCTACGCCAACGCCTACATCCGTGGCCGTGGTTGCCGCCAGTCCTACGCCTACACCAGGCATTCAGCCCAAGAAGGGCGGCGTTGTCAAACTCGTTTACGGCGCTTATCCCCCATCGTATGACCAACAATTCCTTACTGTGCAACTTGCCTATGGTTCTTGGCTCCCCAGGCTTTACAACAATCTGTTGGCCAACTACGAGGGGAACAAGGTCGAATGTGAAATATGCTCCAGTTGGGTTCTTGAAGACGGCGGCAAGGCCATGGTCTTCAATCTATTGCCGGGAATCAAGTTTCACAATGGCAAGGAGATGACTTCCGCAGACGTGGCATTCTCCTTGAAGATGATCATGGGCCAGATCGACGGACTCCAGTCACCCCGTTCTGGCGTCATTAACCAATACGTTCAGTCCATAGAAACCCCTTCCAAGACTCAGCTAGTAGTCCGGCTTCTGCGGCCATCGGAGTTTGTCCCCACGATCCTATCCATAACCACAAGCGCAATCTATCCAGAAGGAACAACCCGCGACGATCTGGCGAAGAAGCCCATGGGGTCTGGTCCTTTTGTCCTCGCCAAGGCCGTCCCGGGGGCCAACATGATATTTGAACGTAACTCCAGTTACTTCAAGCCGGGATTACCTTATTTGGACGGGATGGAGGTGACCGTACTGGCCGATGCCACCGCCCAGGCGGCTGCGTTCCTCACTCACAAGACCGAGTACCTGAGCGCCGACGGCGAAACGGCACTCCAAATCGTGAGCCAGTACAACAAGCTGGTGGCGGAAAACAAAATAAAAACCGTCACGGTTCCAAGGGTGGCCCCTATGCCAGCGGTGTACTTGGGTCTCTCCAAGCCCCCGATGAACAACTTGAAACTGAGACAGGCCGTCAACCTAGCGTTGGATCGCAGTGATATTGGGCAGGTCCGGTACGGGACAAAATATGTTGAGCATCTGCTTTTCTTCAACCCGAGTGACTTCTACGGGACGCCTAAGGGACAGATATGGGACATCGTTCCAGGATGGGGCACCGGCGCCAAAAAACTGCAAGAGGTCGAGCAAGCAAAGCAGTTGGTCAAGGATGCTGGCTACCCCGACGGGATAGATGTTTTGGCGTTGGGGCGGACCACGGGATGGAACCAGCAGATATACGCTGAGGAGGTTCAGCGCCAGTTAGCCAAGGTGAATATCCGAGTAAAGTTTGAACTCTACGACATCACAACCGAGGCAAGCCGGTTTGCGGCGGCCAATTATCAGTTGCATCCGTATAACTACAAGATGACCACCAATGATCCCGACGAGGTTGTAGCGCAGTACTGGATCACAGGGGGACCCCGTAACGATTTCGCCTATAGCAATCCAGAGGTGGACCGCCTGTTTAAGGCAATGTCCTCGGAATCAGACCCAGCCAAGCGCAAAGCCCTGTTCTTCCAAATCCAGGACATCATTGTGATCAAGGATGTGGGCCTCGCGCCCACGCCTAGCACGTATGCAGAGGCCTACTGGTGGAATCGGCTGCAGGGCTTCACTGTGGGCTTCTCGGGCGACTTTTCCAGCGGCTTTTGGCGAGGAGATCGTTTGTGGCTCCAAGACTAGTCTGGCTTACAAATGACCCAACAGGGGCGGGAACGTCCCTTCATGCCAGGGAATAGCATCAGATAGCGGCGGGAGTAGAAGCTGTAAGCATGAGGAAATACGTTATCCGAAGGCTGCTTCTCATCTTTCCCACTGCCCTGCTCCTGAGCCTCCTGATATTTGGGCTGCTGAGGGTGGTGCCCGGAGACGCTGCTCTGATGCTCCTGACCGACGAAGGCTCCAAGGCTGACCCGGAGGTCCTCAAGGCTTTGCGGCACAGGCTAGGCTTGGACCGACCCCTGCATGTCCAATACGTGACCTGGTTGTGGGACATGGTGAGAGGGAATTTCGGGGAGTCCCTGGTCAGCCGTGTTTCAATTGGGGACCAGATCCTTCAACGGTTGCCACTCACGCTGCAGATAGCGTTGATGGCGCAATTCATGAGTCTCTTGATTGGGGTGCCGATAGGCATTATTTCGGCGGTTCGGCGTAACACTTGGTTAGACTATGCGCTCCGAGTCGTCAGTATTCTCTTCCTGACGGCGCCGACATTCTGGGTTGGCCTGTTAATTGTCCTGGTGGGCGCGATATGGTTCAACTATTCACCGCCTATCGGCTACAATCTTATCTGGGATAAACCCATAGAGAATATATTGCAGCTTATGTGGCCTGCCATAATCCTCGCCTCCCACGGCCTGGCCACCACGGCCAGGATGACCCGCTCCACAATGCTTGAGGTGATGGGGGAGGACTACATTCGCACCGCTCGCGCCAAGGGGCTGCGAGAAAGTATAGTGGTTTTTCGGCACGCCTTGAAGAACGCCCTGATACCCGTCGTCACTCTTACTGGGCTCTCCTTTGCAGGGCTGCTAGGGGGAACAGTGGTCCTGGAGTTTATCTTTGGAATCCCTGGGATAGGGTCTTGGCTGGTGCAATCCATCCAAACCCACGACTACAGCGTGGTTCAGAGTTTGGTGGTGGTGCTTGCTGTAACTTTCATGCTTATCAACCTGTTAGTAGACCTGTTTTATGGATGGTTGGACCCGCGAATCAGCTATAGCTAGCGCCAGAGTGATTTGGGAGTCTGGGCGTTGAGGTGATCCATGGCCAGCCCGACCGTAGCCCGAACCATAGCGGTTGAAGGAAGCGTCTTCCAGCGAATTTTAAGGCGGCTCAGCCAGGCTGCGAGGTTGGCCCGCCGGCAACCACTTGGCGCTGTGGGGCTGCTGATTTGCCTTATTGCACTGTTTGCCGGGGCCTTGGCTCCCTGGGTAGATAGGTATGACATGAACGAAGGGAGCGCGGCTGAGCGTCTTCAGGGATTTGGCATCAGCCATTGGTTTGGCACCGACGAGCAGGGACGGGACGTTTATAGCCGGATCGTGAATGGCACGCGTATTTCATTGTACATAGCCTTCTTTTCGATTGCGTTGGGAACATCATCAGGGTATCTCTTGGGCATTGTCAGTGGCTATTTGGGTGGATGGGTAGACATGATTCTGCAAAGGATAATGGACGCACTGCTAGCGTTGCCTGCAATACTGTTAGCTTTAGCCATCGTAGCTGTATTGGGTGCGGGCGTGGATAAGCTAATCTTCGCCATCAGCATCACTTTTTGTCCAAGGGCAGCGCGCATTAGCTATGGGGTTGTGCTTTCCTTGAAAGAGAACGTATACGTAGATGCAGCTAGGGTTATCGGAGCGTCCCCTATGCGCATAATATTCCGTCACATCCTTCCCAATTCGCTTGCTCCATACCTGATCTTGGCATCTGTAGGCTTGGGCGGAGCGATACTTCTGGAAGCTTCCCTTAGCTTCTTGGGCTTGGGGGTGCCGCCGCCACACCCTTCTTGGGGCCGGATGCTCTCCGGCGCGGCTCAGCAGCACGCCTTGGGCGCTCCCTGGCTGGTCATAGTTCCTGGAGCTGCAATAATGGTGCTGGTGCTGGGGTTCAACTTCTTTGGCGATACGATGCGGGACCTGTGGGATCCAAAGTTGCGTGGCAGGTAGCCTTGAAGAATCTAGAAACAGCAGCTGCATCTTAGGCAATCTTGGTGATTAGACGTTACAGCTAGAAGGAGGCAACATGGAGTTCGAAACGGTCATATACGAGAAGAAGGGTCATATCGCGTATCTTACCCTGAACCGGCCGCAAATGCTCAACGCTATCAGCCCGCATATGAGCGGGGAGATGTATCAGGCCTGGAAGGACATCAAGTCGGATTCCAACATCCGGGTGGTGGTACTGACTGGCGCGGGCGAGAGAGCCTTTTCCAGCGGGATGGACGTGCGGGCAAGGACGGCGACTGGGAAACCAGAAATGGACCCTGAAGTGCGCTTCGCAGAGTCTGGAGGCAGGCTGCGTGTCACGGCTCGCCAGAACGACTGCTTCAAGCCAACGATCACTGCGGTGAACGGTATGGTGGTGGGGGGTGGTCTCCATTTCATAACAGATACGGATATCTGTATCTGTTCAGACAACGCCACCTTCTTTGACACTCATCTGGAGCTAGGCTTGATGATAACGGGAGAAGTCCTTGACCTTAGGCGCAGAGGCGTGCCATTGGAAAGACTCATGCGGCTGGCACTGCTGGGCAAGAAGGAACGAATGGATGCCCAGGAGGCTCACCGCATAGGAATAGTGAGCCAAGTAGTGCCACTAAAAGAGCTCATGCCAACTGCCACCGGGCTTGCGGAGATCATTGCTGAGATGCCGCCGCTTCCGACACAGCTTTCGGTGGAGGCCATATGGCGGGCGGCTTATACTGGAGATGACGATTCAAAGATGGCAGCTGGGATCCTTAACCGCTACAACCTGCGGGGATCTGAGGCAGCCGAGGGCCTGATGGCCTTCGCACAAAGGCGGAAGGCGGATTTCGAAAAGAAGTAAGCAAGAGTGCATTGGCAACAGCTACTGCCTGTGCTATCCAGCCCCGTTTAGCATGCCCGTTTAGTATGAAGGGCGGCAACGGTAATTGTGTAGCTATGTTTACTGGGGGCGTGGTTGGATTCATTCAGCCCCACCCTTCCCCTGGAGAGGCGTTGTCTCAAAAGGCAGGAAGGTGCAGGGAACCTCGGTTCCCGCTGGGGGTCTGGGGGTATCCCCCAGATTCAAAACTCCCCCTCTCCGACACGGAGAGGGGGATACAGGGGGTGAGGTCAAGGACTTTTGAGACAAAGCTCGCTGGAGAGGAAACGGTAGCTTTTGCGAGAGGCCAAGCTCAGGTTGCTGTGGATTGGCTGTTATTCGGTTCTATGAAGGTTCTTCCTTTATACTGCGACATTTGCAAATAGCGCCGGATCATGTTAGGAGATAGGTATGAAAATTGGAATGATGTTGCCAAACTACGCTCGCTGGTTCCGAGGAGAACGGATCTTGGCGACTTGTGAGAAAGGCAAAGAGTTGGGCCTGGATGCGTTCTCCTTTGTTGACCACGTGATGATGACTCCGCGCCAATACGTAGGTATGGGCAATGGCTACATGGACATCTGGACTGCCATGACCTACGTGGCTGCTGTGACCAACATGCAAGGCTGGAAGCCCATTCTCACCCAGTCGGTATGCGTCATACCATATCGCCCCCCTATACAGCAGGCAAAAGTAGCCGCCACGTTGGACTCCCTATCCGGCGGCAGGTTAATAGTAGGCGCCGGCAGCGGCTACAATGAGCTCGAGTTCCGTGACCTGGGTATGAACTCACGCGAGAGGGGAGAAAGGGCCGACGAGTACCTGGCGTGCATGAAGGAGCTCTGGTCCAATCCAGTGACATCCTTCCACGGCAAGTATGTCAACTTCGACGAGCGGACAATATCCGTTCGTCCCGCCCAGCAGCCACATCCTCCCATACTGTATGGGTCTCGCGGGCCCAGGCCCCGCCGCCGCGTTGCCGAGAGGTATCAGGGAGCCATTGACAATTCTGATAAGGAGGCAGAGGGCCAGCGTGCCTTTGAAAGCGACATGGCGGACCTTAACCGGCTGTGGAAGGAGCGGGGGCGATCAGGGAAGCCTTTCATCATGGTTTACACAAGGGGGCACCTGACCACCGACCGCGGCCACGCGAACGAACAGGTATCAAAGGGTGTTGTGACTGCGGGCATCAAACCTGTCGTAGAGAGTGGGGGGAGTCACCAGGCGCTGCCGGAGGGACAGGAGAGGCCCTACGTATCCACATATACTCTCACTCATGTGAGTGAAATGGTGGAGGACCTGAGGAGACTCGAATCAGCCGGCGTTGACTTGGCGATCGTTTGGCTTCCCTCCTATCGGTACGGGCAACTGGACAACTTGGGGTTACAGACCCAGCAGATGGAACTCCTTGCTGAGCATGTTCTGCCCAAGGTCCACCGGGACAAAAGACCAATCGAGATGGATTTCGGCGGCAAGTCCTATACGCCTTTGGTGTTGAAGTAGTCTGGATACGACAGAATCAGCGCAGTTGCAGGCGCTACAGTGTCGCGAACGGTGGTTGTTTGATTTGGTGCATCGGCAGGCCTTTTGCGCCTCATAGCGCATGGTGGCCACAGGTATGCGTACTGCTCCAAATGGGCAGCCCGTAAGGGCCGCCCAGCCAGCGTCTGCCCACATCCTAAGATGTCAGGCCGCCATATACCCACCCACCTGCTGGGTTTCGCCACCTCAAGGCAATCGGGACAAGTCACCTTGTAGCCTCAGCCCACGGCGTCTATAGTTTGTACTCTGGCCAGGCTCGGAGCACACGGTTGTCCGGGGGAGGTCCCATTGGTGAAACCCCAGTTAGGTGTATTTCCCGGCGAACCGCTAACAGGTTGCGGAAAAAGGAAAGTCCAGAGGGGCGAAGCCCCGGAGCCTGCCCTGAGCAAAGCCGAAGGGGTGGGGGTCTGGTGGTATCCCCCAGATATAACTTCCACCTCCTTCCTGTCCAGGCTTGTCCTGAGTAGACCGAAGGAAAGGGGGTCAGGGGGATGGTCGAAGGGGTTTTCATCACCATGCTAGGGCTGCATCTCCAGACTGCTTAGCCGTGCTTTCCAGCAGAAGATCGTAGTGGGGCCCGCTTGTCATCGAACCCCCAAACTTGTTCTGAATCTCGATCAGTAGAGGATCATTGCCACTCTCAACCTTGAAGTAGTCTTGTCCGAGGAAAAGGATCGCTGGGCCCTTGCTCAAACGGTTCCAGAAATCTGCTAAGTTTGCCATTCAACGCCTCCTAAGGAAGTTGCAGCGAACAACTGAGGAACGGTTCTCAAGAATTGGACGGGTTGTAAGGTATCTTCGGACGGTTCGATCGAGGTTGCCTTGGCGCCGTCGGGCTAGGCCTGTACCACCAAGCAGGTTGTCGCGGGTTCGAATCCCGTCCCCCGCTCCAATCTTATTACCCCATTCTACCCTTTTTAGATTATACTGATGTATCCTCAAAGGGTTTCAAAGGAGATCAACATGCCGCTGCTCAAAGTTGGTGACCAAGTTCCGAACGTGAGCTTCCGCGCAGCAGACCGCACAGAGGTGCCTCTCCAGGGCTTTGGCGGAAAGCAGAACCTGGTCCTTGCTTTCTATGCCCGTGCGTTCACCGGTGGCTGAGAGCGCGAGCTGCGGAAGTTCCAGAGCTTGCTCTCGGAGTTCCAGCAGCTAGACACCCAGGTCCTGGGTGCCAGCACCGACGCCGCTCCACCTCAGAAGGCCTTCGCCGACCATTGCAGCCTGACGTTCCCGCTGGTGGCGGACTTCCCCGTCTTTGCAGCCGCCAAAGCATTCGGCGTGTACAACGAAGAACGCATGACGGATAGTCGCGTTACCTTTGTGATAGATAAGAAAGGCGTTATCCGCCACATCATTCAGGATACCCAGAACACGGAGCAACATGCTACCGAGTCTCTGGAGTTTCTCAAGACCCTAGGTGCAAAGTAGGCAGACTTGCCCAGCGAGAGTCCAGAAGGGCGAACCCCTCTCTGGCAGGGGGATTGGGGGGTGTCCCCCCAGCTTCTTTCTCCTCCCCCTCTCCCGCCTGAGGCGTGAGAGGGGGACACAGGGGGTGAGGGTTTGGGATGAGAGCGGCCATGGCGTTCTGCCATCACGTAGGGCGCTCTATCCTTGGGGTCATTGCCTGGGGCGCTGGATGCCGCCGGTTCGTGGTTCCTCCAGGAACGGGTCCACAGCATCTTCAAATACCTTTACCACACCTGGCTTCCGCAACAGGCGGTTGATACGCTCCTCTGCCTTCATTCGCTCATCGCTTTGGGCCCAGGCCTGCCACTGCTCCAGCGAACCCCAAACGCTGAGGTTCATGAATACCCTGGGATCGTCCGCTGAACGCCAGCTCTCGCCATATAGATAGCCGTGAGTCCTCAGTGCCTCGGCCCGCAGATCCCTGAGCATGTGCCACACCCAGCCCTCGTACCCTTTGCGAACCCTGCGTTCCACCAGTTCCTTCACTGCCATAGATACCCTCCGCATTGAACCCCCGGTAGGGGGGGAATAGTGAGCCTGGGGCAGCTACCGCAGCATTGCGGCCCCTTTCTTTGGCGCTTGGTAACAGGCCTTCTACAATAGCACTCCGAATGGTACCCTGTCCTGTGCTATCCAATGGTTGCTGTGCCACTATGGCGGACCTAGCCTGGGGCTACTGCAAACCACAAACTTCTAGAGGAATAACAATGGCGATTCCCGGAGTCCCTCTGTTCCCCGTAACAGTGGTGGGAAGCTGGCCCAGACCGCCTTACCTGCTCAGGGCGCTGCGCCAGCACCAGTCTGGCCAGCTGAGCGCCAAGGAGTTCAATGTCCAGGCGGACAAGGCGGTGTTGGAATGCTTGAAGTATCAGGATGACGCTGGGGTAGACATAGTCAGCGACGGCGAGCAGCGGCGCGACAACTTCTACTCGTTTGTAGTGGAGAAGCTGGACGGCGCAAAGCTGATGAGCCTGGCGGAGCTGATGAACCACGTGGAGGACAAAGCTGCCTTTGACCAGATCCTGCGCAGCCAGGATGCTCCCGCCTTCGCCATCCACAACACCACCGTGGTTGGCAAGGTGAAGAGGCGTCAGTCGCTGGCTCTTGACGAATACCAGTTCCTGCGCAAGCATACTGATAAGCCCATAAAGGTGGCTTTGCCTGGGCCGTACCTGCTCACGCGCTCCATGTGGGTGAAAGGCGTTTCTGATGCCGCCTATCCCACCATGGAGAGCCTGGCAACGGAGCTTGTACAGATCCTGCGGCAGGAGCTTATTGAGCTGCGGGACGCCGGCGTTGCCTTCGTGCAGTTTGACGAGCCGGTGCTGACGGATGTGATGTTTCGCCCGGATGTCAAAGAGCGCACATTCATGTGCGCATCCATGGCTGCCTCGTCCGGGAATCCTCAGCAGGAGATGGTGTGGGCAGTGCAACTCATGAATGCCGTCACCCGCGGCGTTGACGGCATACAAACGGGGGTGCACGTGTGCCGTGGCAACTGGAGCAGAAAAGAGGAAGCCCTCCTTTCCGGCAGCTACGAGCCGATGGTGATGTACCTGTTGACCATGAATGTGGACCAGCTTGTTCTGGAGTACGCCACGCTCCGGGCAGGAGAGATGGCCGCCTTCGGGCGGTTCCCGAGGATCCGGGAGATGGGGCTGGGTGTGGTCAACCCCAGGTCCGATGATGTGGAACGGCCGGAGACGGTAGTGGCCAAGGTGAAGGAGGCGCTCAAATACTTCCATCCCGATCAGATATACCTGAACCCCGACTGCGGGTTTGGCACCTTTGCTGAGCGGCCCATGAACCCAGCGGACGTGGCCTTCCATAAGCTCCAGACCATCGCCACTGCGGCCAAGCAGCTTCGGAAGGCATACGCGTAATGCAAGCCAAACCCAACATGGATAGCAAGCAAGAGCGCTTTATCAACGGCGTAGACATCGGGGCATTCCGGGAGTCGGTGAAGACAATAGCGGAGAATCCAGATGCCAAATACGCCCCCAAGTTCTCACGCACCCAGTGGCTGGGCGGGTTCAAGTTCAAGTCGTTTGTACGCAACCATACATTCATAGTGGACGAGCCAGCCCACCTGGCCGGCAAGGACGAGGCCCCTAACTCCATGGAGTACGTGCTGGGGGCCTACGGCGCTTGTCTGGCCAATGGGTTTGTTCTAAACGCTTCCAAGGAAGGCATAGCTATACGCAACCTGGAGGTTGCCCTGGACGCCAAGCAGAACAACGTCTTCACATTCTTCGGCATAGCCCAGGACGGCCACTCCGGGTTCAGCGGCATAAGGGCCAAACTATTTGTCCAGGCCGACGCCGATGAGGAGACACTGCGAAGGATTTGGGACACCACCGTTAAAACCTCGCCGGTGGGCTTATCTGCTGCACGCCTGGGCGGTTGTCTATCTGGTAGTGCATCCAACTATTGAACACAGGGAGATATTCCTAATTTTCGCTGGCATCATAACGGCATGGTTTCTCTTCTTCGCCCTGACCAAGCGTTCGCCGGAGCTTTGACGACAGGATTCAAGCAGGAGGTGGCACGTGGGGACGATCCAAGAAGTCACTCTAATAGCGGGGTCGCAAGACCAGGTCTGGAAGGCGGTGGTGGACTACCCTGCCCGCACGCGGTGGTGGCCCAGGGTCAAAGAGGCCCGACTCCTGGACGAAGGCCCGCTACAGGTGGGGAGCCGCATAAGGCTCAAGGTGGACAAAGACCAGTTCACCTCAACTGTCGTGGAAGTGCATCCGCCTGAGCGACTGGTCCTGCTGGTCAAAGGGCCAGGGTTCCGAGTCACTCACAGCTATCGGCTACAGCCTACCGGTGTCAAGACCGAGGTGACGATGAGCGGAGAGTATGGGGGGCTTATTGGGTCGCTGGTAGTGCGCTTTATGCAACGTTCCGTCCGGCGCGACCTGACCGACGAGCTGGCGGCCTTAAAGGGGGCTGCGGAAGCAAGCAGTGCGGAGTAAAGGACCTTCGCACCTGACGACCTACCAGAGTGCTGAACAAGGGGAGTCCAGATGGGCAAAGCCGCGGAGCCTGTCCTTGAGCGTAGCGAAGGAAAGGGGGCAGGAGGATGGTAGAAGAGGTCAGCTCTCACAAGCGGGGCGCGCGCTCCAGGTCCAGCAGCCGCTGCTTCATATCCAGGTCGCCACCGTAGCCGCACAGGTCGCCGTTGCTGGCGATGACCCGGTGGCACGGGATGATGATGGGGATAGGGTTGTGGGCCATGGCCTGCCCCGCGGCGCGCACAGCGCCAGGGCTTCCGGCCCGGACTGCCAGCCATGCGTAGCTCCGCGTCTCGCCCCTGGGAATGGAGCGGCACGCGGCCCACGCCTTCAAAAAGAAGGGCGGTGCCCCATCCAGGTCCAGCTCCTCAATGAACTCCGTCGAATCTCCGCTGAAACACGTTTCCAACTCTCGCCGCAACCCCTCAAAGCGGGCCGGAGCCATCTCGAGGCTGCTCACGTCGGCCTGCAACGCCTCCACCGCCCGTTGCGGCGATGGCTGAGGCAGCGCCAGCCGCCGTATGCCCCGCTCGGAAGCCAGGACTCCCATCCATCCCATGCATGTGGGCAACGCGGCGTAATAGTCGGTCACGGCCTCGCCTCCAGCGATAGCGCCATTATCCTTTTCTGGCGATGGCGGCGCAAGGCGCGGACGAACAGGATGCGCCGGATCTTACGCCACGCCTCTATGACGCTGGCATCATCCGCCTCCGAA
>SHYF01000028.1 GCA_009692985.1 Dehalococcoidia bacterium | reverse complement strand
GCAGGGACACCAGCGGGGCCACTCTAAAGGCCAAGGGAATTGTAACCGGCGGTGGCACACAGGCGGCAAGACTTCCATCACGATAGTGACAGAACAGGGTGCTACCATGATGCTGACAGTGAACGCTGAAACCCAGTTCGCAATCAATGAACAGGGCGTCCAGCGTCGTGGGGCTTCTATTGCAGACCTGAAGGCGGGGGCCACCGTGGAGGTGGAGTACACCGCCGACGGCGTGGCAAGGGTCATTATCGTGGACATCAAGCCGTCCAGTGACAAAGTTCAACCTACGCCGACCAGGCAGTCAGAGCCCCCGAAAACCCAAGCTACGCCCACTAAGCAGCCGGAACTCCTGAAGGCCAAGGGGGTGATCAAGGGCATCGAAGTCAACGTCGGCGGCAGCGCCCGTGGCACCCTTGCTAAACTCACTATACAGCCTGAAAAGGGCGATGCCCTGATGCTGACAGTGAACGCTGAAACCCAGTTCGCAATCAATGAACAGGGCGTACAGCGCCGTGGGGCTTCTATCGCAGACCTGAAAGTGGGGGCCACTGTGGAGGTGGAGTACACTGCCGACGGTGTTGCAAGGGCCATTATCCAGAACATCCGAGCATAACGGACTGCTAGAGAAGCCTGGCATATACTTGGGCATGGCTATGAAAGCTAGGAATAGCGGATGCAAACCCGCCCGCGGCGCAACACGCCCACCAGGAGCGCCGTGATTGCGTTCCACTGGGTGATGTAGCAGCTCTGGTTTCCAGAGAATAAGAAGCAAGGGCCGAGGACAACAGGGCAATAAATGCGTTCCAATACCGGCGGGCCGGTCAACTGGCTCAAGGTTGTAGAGTTTGGAACGATGGTTTCTGCGCCATTCTGTGGAAAGATACTGGCCGGTGCCTTATGCCCAGGGGGTCATTGACCGCCTGGTAGCTTGCAACGTCCATACCATTGTCAACTATGCGCCTATCGCTGCCCGGGTGCCCCCGCAAGTAAAGCTCCACCATATAGATGCTGTCATGGCCCTACAGTCAATGACCTACTATGGGATTTCATCTTAGAACGTTCTTCCTACTTTTCTTCTCCTACAACGCTCTGTATACCTTCTCGGGCGCGTGGGCGGCGGCGCGAGAGCCCGCATAGAGGCGCTGGTGTCGGATGCGCCGGACGGGCAAAGCGAGCTGCGCATCAACGCCGACTTGCAGCTCATGGGACACCTGAGCGAGCTGGGCCAGCCGCTCATCAAGCGCAAGGCCGACGGCATATTCCAGGAGTTCGCCAACAACCTAAAGAAGCTGTTGGCAGGCTAGTTTTCCCACCTGCACATTGACACAACCACATTCTTTGTATATCAAGGGTGCGGCCCAAAACGATTTACATCTGGCTGGCCTGTTCAGGTTGTGACCAGGAGCTTTCTAAGAGACGCGCCAAACTCCTGAATCTGCCATGCGCGCACCCCTGGCGCTGCCAGCTCGGCGTCCAGCGCACTCGTCTGACCGGCAAGCCGCTCCAGGCTGGCCATAGGCCACAAGAGGGAGGGGTCTATAGACAGCCGCGCCCCCAGGGCGGAACGCCAAGCCTTCAACATTTGCAGGCGGGCTATCTGCTCCTGGGTTGGCCTTTCCCACCGCTGTGCCGGACGCGGCCTGTGGTATGGCGGTGCTGCTTTGCCCTCCTTGACCGCATGCTGGAGTGATGGGCCAAACCTCTGCAGGCCCGCGGCACCAAGGCCGGGCGTCTGGGCCAGATCGGCCTCTGGATTGGCGGCCAGATAGACGAGTGTGGAATCCCCAAAGACTCGGAAGTGCGGCCTGCCCTGGCGCAGAGCTTCCATATCCCGAAAGGCGAACAGGGTGCGCAGTACCGCCAGCCCGCTCGGGCTTAGGTCACGGCTTCCTTTGACGGCAAGGAATGCCGACTCCGGGTCAGGTGGCTCATAGCGGATTTCCTCCAGACGCGTAAACTCCTCAGCAACCCATTTCGCCCTGTCTAACAATCGCAACCGCTTGTCCAGCTCATCGCGGATGGCCACCAGGTAGCGGACGTCACCGGCGGCGTACTCCATCGCCTCCCGGCTTAGCGGCCTTTGGCCCCAGTCGGATCGCTGCAGGCGTTTCTCCTTGTTCAGCCTGACGCCGAGAAGTTCCTGTGCAAGGCCCGCCAGCCCTAATTGCGTCATCCCGGCGAATCGCGCAGCAAGGTTGGTATCGTAGATATTGGCCACACGGAATCCCCAGGCCCTGTCCAAGCTACGTACATCGTAATCAGCAGCATGGATTATCTTCTGGACGACAGGGCTGGCCAGCAGGCCTTTCAATGGCAGCACCTCGCTGAAGACCAACGGATCCACGATAACAACGACGCGGCTCGTCGCAATTTGCACCAGGCACAGCTGTTCTGGATAGTGGAAAAAGCTGTTGGACTCGGTATCCAGCGCAATGGCAGGCTCTAGATGCATAGCCTTTACCGCGGCGGCAAGCTGATTGCCGCTGGTGATGGTCTGCACCGGAAGGTTCGTAATTTGGTTCACAGTAAAAACCTCAACTCCTACGGGCCTATTGTAGAGATAAGAGCTTTGAGCGTCTCTTGCATGGTATTGGCTCTGCGGACAATGCCGTGGCCGCCTGCTCCTGATGACCAACACCTCTACTGTTATCCTGCTGTGCTGATCTTGCTTTGCTTGAGTGAAGGTGGCTTCGCCAAGAAGAGCAATGCGCCCACAGCCAGGAGCATTACCAGCGAAACCGTCCACAAGACAGTATAGGTTACACCCACGTCCAGCAGATACCCGAAGAGAGGCGGGCCCAACCCGGAAGCGCCGACGGAGATGGGCAAGGTAATACCACTGATACTGCCCAGAGACTTCCTGCCAAAGTAGTTTGGCCAGATCAAATTCATGCATGTTATGTATGTGCCAGCCATTATGCCCCACGTGATATTGTTGGCCAGGATGGAGTAAGCATTGCCCATGGCAAACACCATGGGGAGCATGGACAATGCCAGTCCTGCGCCGCCCATTAGCCCTAGGTAGCGCGTCCGCACTTGCTCACCCAGGATTCCGAAAGCCAGGACCGAAAAGATCATAGTGAATGGATCCATCGCGGTGCCAAATGCCACCAACGACGGTGACATCCCGCTTTCCCTCCAGAACGCTACACGGTGCACTAGCGTGCCAGTCAGAGCCACACCTGATAGAGCCATAGCCAGCACAATAAGCCACAATGTGCTGCTACGGAGAGCCTGGCGGGTCGTCCAGTCTACGCTTGTGCCCAATTGAGAAGCGCCATGTAGTGTGATGGCGGGATTATGTGTCTCCTTTGCTCCATCTGGGTTGAGCCCCATCTCTTCCGGCGTCCGGCGCATGAACCACGCGCACAGCGGTGCTGCCAGGGCGCATAGAAGGACGCCGAACGTTATCCCCGCCTGTCGCCAGCCCACGTAGTCAATAAGCCACTGTGCCAGGAAAATCCCCATGATAGTGCCGCCCGGCATTCCTACTGTTGCAATAGCCAGGGCGCGTCCTCGCTTAAGTTCGAACCATTTAGCTACCGCCACATTCGGGATCACCGGCCCCCCAAATCCACTAGCGCCCGAGAGGCCTGCCAATAGGTAAAGCTGCCACGCCTGGTGAACAAAGGCAAAACCAATGAGACATCCTCCTGCTAAGAGACCGGCCAACGTTCCCAGCCACCGGACACCGAACCTGTCCACCATAGCGCCCAGCAAGGGTGCAAGAACGCCTCCTGCGGCTATCCTGAAAGTAACAGCCCACGACAGTGTGCTCCGGCTCCAACCCAAGTCTTCGCTCATAGGCCCGATAAAGAAGGAGAAGATGACAGGGTTAGTTGCTGCTGCTGCAAGGTTCATGGCTAGGGCAACGCCAACAATGATCCAGCCGTAGTAAACGCTGGAAGGAATAGGAACAGGAAAAGTTGGTGGGCGTTTCATTAGGATTTTGATTCAGCGTATTTGGGTAGCCCAAAAAAAGATAATACGAATCTTCTCGAAGGAGCGCAACCATTGTGCAAGCGTCTATAGGAATGTTTCCCATTCCACACACTAACCTAGCAGGTAGCTGAAAAAGAGGAGTCCAGAGGGGCGAAGCCCCTTTGGTGGGGGTCTGGGGGTACCCCCCAGATTTACCTTTTACCCCCTTCCTGGCCAGAAAGGGGGTCAGGGGGATAGTCGAGGGAGTTTTTCATCACCTGCTAGCGCTGCTGCAGCGCGTGGTACAATTGCCACGGCCCTATTAGCCAGCAAAGCGTATTGCGGCAATAGGCTCTCGCCTTGGCATGGCCTCTCTTGCCAACTGAAGTGATCCACCGTAATCTTCAAGGCCTTTGAGGTAGCTCGCCTTGTCATTGCTCCAAGTCCGTCCCTCACCACGCCCGAAGAGAATCTTCTACGGATGGGTGGTTGTCTTTTCAGCCATGGTCAACCAGATGATCGTGTCGGGCCTGGGCGGGCAAGGCTTCGGCGCTTTCATCCTGCCCCTGCAGAACGAGTTCGGCTGGAGCAAGAGCACTCTTTCTGTAGCCCGGTCACTGACCCAGGTTGAAAGCGGGCTGCTAAGCCCAATTGAAGGTATGTTGGTGGACCGAGTTGGCCCCAGAGTAATGGTCGTCTCCGGCATGGCGATTTTTGGGAGCGGTCTGATCTTCCTGGGTTTCGTCCACTCCCTGTGGATGTACTACATGGCCTTCATTGTTATTGCGTTAGGATCTAGCATAGCTGGCTTCGTGGTCGTGTCAACGGCCGTCAACTACTGGTTCCGTCGCAGGCGCACTATGGCCCTCTCCCTTTCCCAGACTGGTCAGGGTTTCGGCGGTGTCATTCTGGTCCCCATCCTTGTGTGGGCCATTGTCGTCTTTGGTTGGCGCGAGGCTGCTATCGCTGCGGGCGGTTTCTCCTGGGTAGTCGGTATACCCATTGGACTGCTGATGCGTCACAGGCCAGAACAGTACGGGCTGCGGCCCGACGGTGACCAAGAGGCCGTCCCCGGTGACCCGCCGGAACTGGAGCTCAAGACGAAGGCTTCCCCGGCAGCCGCGCTGGGCAGGGTGGACTTCACACTGGGCGAGGCGATACGCACTCCTGCATTCTGGCTTATCGGCATGGGGCACGGCTTCTCTGTAATGGTCGTGGGCGCTGTAACCACTCACCAGTTCGCTCATATGGAAATGTCAGACGGGGTCGGTTTGAGCAGCGCATCGGCGGCCCTGGTAGTAACCGTCCTCAACATTGTGAACATCGCCGGACGTTTCCTGGTAGGGCTTGTCGGCGACCGGTTTGACAAGCGGTACATCGCCGCCATTGGCAACCTGATGGGATCTGTGGCTCTCGCAATGTTCGCGCTGGCCCACTCCTTGGGACTTGCCATGGGGTACGCAGTTCTCTTCGGCATCTCCTGGGGAATACGAGGTCCCCTGATGTTCTCTATCCGAGGCGACTACTTTGGCCGGACCCATTTCGGGAAAATCGTTGGTTCGTCGTCATTAATTACAACGGCTCTGTCTATCATTGCGCCTGTATTCGCCGGATTCATGGCAGACTGGCAGGGAAACTATCGGTTGGCTTTCATCATCCTTGCCTTTGTAAGCGCCCTGGGAGCTATCAGCTTCCTTCTTGTCAAGCCTCCTAAGCCCCCTCGGAGGGCGACTCAGGACGCCACGATCCATCTTGCTTAGCAGGCTGGTGAAAAGGGGAGTCCAAAGAGGCTTCGCCCCGGAGCTTACCCTGAGTGAGCCGAAGGGGCAAATGTCTGGGAGTGTCCCCCGGAGGGGCGCAAGGACTTGCGCCCTTTCTCACCCCTTCCTGGTCAGAGAACTACCACACGGCGTTGCGTCAAAATGATTCCATTTCTGTTGTACCAGAGCTGGCGATGGCGGCACGATTGCTATCTGACATCCCTGCATCGTGGCAGCATCCACGAGTACCAGATGGTCAAATGGAATCGCTGGTGGCCGAAATGTTCGAGCGTGTTGAGGTACGTGGCAAAGAACTGGCCGCGACGTAGCCGAAGATCGCTTGGTACAGAGATTTCGGCTACGCCGTTACAGAAGGGGTAAGAAAGTGGTCGGGGCGAGTGGATTCGCCCAGAGGTCAGGCAACCCCGCGCCTACCATCCAGCATCATTGTACTTGGGGTGGAGAGCTGGGTCAATCGCTTACTCGTGGAGGTGGCGGCATGACCACCTCTCACCCCGCCACACAGCTCCTAGAAGCTTTCTTCGCGTCTGCCTCTGAACACCACCTAAAGGCACTGATAATCGTGTCTGTGCTGGGTGCCGGGCTGGCTCAGGTGATCTTTGCCATCTCCTTTTCTCTGATCGCCGGATCCGCTCGCATCAGTCGCGGCGTCACTCTCTCGGTCAAAGAGAACGTGTACGTCGACGCGGCCAGGGTAATCGGCGTCTCTCCTCTTCGTATCATGCTGCGCCATATCTTACCTAATGCTGCATCGGTGTACTTGATCCTCGCTTCCGTGGCCCTGGGCGGCGCTATCCTGACCGAGGCCTCCCTGAGCTTCCTAGGCCTTGGCGTTCCACCGCCCCATCCTTCCTGGGGCCGTGACCTAGCAGGCAATGCTTCTAACTATATGTTGATTAATCCCTGGCTGGCGGTCTTTCCAGGCCTCGCGATCATGCTGGTTGTGCTGGGGTTCAACCTGTTTGGCGATGCTGTCCGGGATCTCTGGGATCACAGGCTTCGGGGGCGGTAGCACCGTCTTATCCAACGCAAGCATCATTGAACGCTTGACTTGCGTTCTACCTCCGTGGCAGCCTTCGGTAGTGGATATTCAAGGCAAAGTTCCAACACTTGTGTGGTTTACCACTTGAAGAGCTGGAACCGAGAGCAGGGGTACCTGATGCCGCCGTAGATGCGGGAGTGGCTGCTGGAATATGACCTGGCGTGGTTCATTGTGGAAGCAATGGCGCGAATGGGTCTAAGAGGGATCTACACTGAGTTTCGTCCACTCCTGATGTTCCACCTTTGGGAAGGGTCTTTGGATTTCGAAGATATGCCCCGCTTGTTGGTCAGATCCCTTAGCCCACCACTCCCGCCTGGCGCAGCCGGCGAATGGCTTGCGCATCGTAGCCCAGTTGTCGTAGCACTGCCTCCGCGTCCTGGCCAGGTTGCGGTGCAGGGCTGCGGACCGCTCCTGGAGTGTCCGGCAGGTGCATTGGGATGCCGTACTGTAGCATACGTCGCCCGTCCATGGTGGTGATCTCTACCTGTTGGTGACGCATGCTCATTTGCGGGTCGTTCGCCACTTCCTCCGGCTGGTACACCGGCGTCAGTTCGGTGTCCACGCCTGCAAAGATGGATATCCACTCATCCCGCGCCTTAGTCTTGAAGCGGTTTGTCAGAAAGGCATCCACCTCCTGTGCCTTTGCTCGGTCCGCTTGCACAACCGTCCTGTCTTCGTACTCGGCCGGACCTCCCAGCGTGCGGATCAGGTTTGCCCATGTCCAGGGCTCACCTGCTGCCAGCGCCACATACTTCCCGTCCTTGGTCTCACGGATGCCGCCTGAAAGGTTTAGTTCCCGCCGCCCCCGGGACCGCACGCCTTGCTGGGAGACCACCCCATCAAGCATGCTGATGTCTATTTGCTGGCCGCGGCCTGAGCTACGGCGATGCCAAAGCGCAGCCATAATGGCGATGGCTCCGTGGGTGGCTGCCTTATGCTCGGCCACCAGGATGGTGGGAAGCGCAGGCGGGCCTTGGACCGGGTTTCCGATGTTTCCTAAAGAGTTGCCTTCCATCATCATGTAGCCGCCCAAGGCCTCTGCGGTTAGGTCATCACCGGGCAGATGGCTGTAGGGCCCCTCCTGACCATATGGGGTGATTGAGCAGTATACGATGCGTTGGCTGAGACGACGGCAGCCCGCATAGTCCAAGACGGCCGTCCGCAGCGACCCTGGCAGAGACTCCTCCAAAAGCACATCGGCTCGGGACACCAGTGCATGTGCAACCTCTCGTCCGTCCGCGGTGTCCAGATCAATGGCGATACTCTGTTTGTTGCGGTTGGCAGTCTGCCAGGCGTGGTCGTTGTTCTTTCGCGCGAAGGCACTCTGCTTCCAGAGGGGCGAACCGACTGGCACCTCTATCCGAACCACTTCTGCCCCTAGGTCTCCTAGCATACCGCCGCAGAAGGCCGCGGGGCCGTGAGTACCTATCTCAATTATTCGAATACCTTCAAGAGCTAACATCGTGACTCCCTTCCTAGGTAGCGACTAGAACAACTCCTTCATCCATCTTTCTGGCTCTCTTCCCGTTTCGTGGTAAGAGCCTATGCATGCGAAACGCCTTGAGATTATTGGAGAGTGGGCGTTCTCTTTTTTTACTCCAGATTCGTTAGCGTACAGCCCCTATGGTTCTCAACTCTTGAATCCCGGCCTCACTGTAACTCAGGTGTTTTAGTATCTCGTTGGTGTGTTGGCTCTCCGTCGGTGGAAGGCTGCGAACCTGTCCTGGAGTGTCCAGTAGCTTGGTAACGATGCCATAGTGCTGCGTTTTGCCACCATCGGGTAGGTCCAAGTCCAGAAGCATCTGTCGTTGACGCACCTGCGGGTCGTTAGGCACCTTGTCCAGACTCAGCACAGGGGCCACCACAGTGTCCTTGTCTTGGAAGAACTGCCACCACTGCCGCTGTGTACGCTGAGAGAAGATGCTCTGGAGTTCCATAGCGATCTGCTCCCATTGGCTTTCGTCGTGGAGTTGCGCTGCACGGCCTTCCTTGCCCAGGGCCATACAAAGGTTCGACCATGTGCGCTCGTCCCGGGCTCCTACTGCCATATAGAGTTCATCCTTAGTCTTGTATAGGTGCCATGCTGGGGAACGTCCAGCAAGAAATTTGTCCGGTGGATCGTAGGGTATGCCTACCAGCGAATCACAGTTGCTTACATCCACATGCTGGCCGCGTCCGGTTTTGTCCCTGGCCAGAAGGGCGGCAAGAATGGCCATGGCTGTGTAGTGGGAGGCTGCGTGATGCGTTACCAGGCGCTGGGCCACCTCTGGCCTTTGCCGCCGGTTGCCCAGGTTGCCGAGGGAGACGCCCGTCAGGTAGAGGGCGCCTGCTACACCTGTCCAGCACGCATCATGCCCAGGACTCATTTTGTAAGGCCCATCCTGGCCGTAGCCGGTAACAGAGCAGTAGATGATGCGTGAATTGATCTGGCTCACCCTCTCATAGCCCACACCCAGGCGGTCCAGCACCCCGGGGCGGTTGGCTTCCACAACCACATCGGATTCCCGGGCTAATTGGTAGAAGACCTGTTGGGCTTCGGGCATGCGCAGGTTCAAGCTTATCTCCCGCTTATTGCGATGCCACATGACACCGCCAGGAGGGATAGCGGTGCCGTCTTCGTCGTACTCCTCGCTGCCCGGCTTAGGGCGGCTGGGGTGGGGTGGCGGCTTGATGCGGACGACCTCTGCACCCAGATCGCCAAGCATGAATACGCCGTAAGTTGACGGCCCGAAATTGCCCATCTCGATGATCTTTACGTCCTGTAGTGGCAATAGCATGTTACCATCCTCGCACACAATCGCATCTTGGTGGAAAGCGCCCCTCACCCGTGTCTAAACGCCAGACGCACAAACACCGCGCGTCGAATCGTTGCGCCACCTCTGTGAAACATGCCTTGCGGAAGGACGAGAGGGCGCCCGATTCACATATGACTTCGGCGCCCTGGTCTGCCAGCATCATGGCTGAGAAAGGCCCAGCGAACACCTTGCACATCTCCACGACATGGATACCCGATAACGGCAGGCTCATGCTTATCCTTCACTCCACTTCATGCAAGATTCTGATGAACCCGGGGGTGGCTTACGATGGAGAAGCTGCGCCCAAGCGGCCACTGGTTAGGGGATGCCGGTGGAACCGCCTAGACCGTTGGGTTCCTTTGATGGCAGGCAGTCAGCCAGAATCTCCATCTGCTGGAGCTGCGAACCCAGGTAGTCCTTATCCTCGCACCGACATGATAAGGGTGGATGGTACAGCCCGGCTCCCAAGGTGTCAAGCCTCTGTAGAACGTCAGCGATAGTGGGACGTTTTTGTCTCAATGTGGGCAGAGGTGCCCCAGGCCGGTGTCAACTTGCGCAATGGTATGTCGGCAGTCTACGATTCGGTCAGTAGAGATGAACACACATTTGCCAGCCGACGAGATTTACACAGGAAAAAATGAATGGCTTTTTACCTTTCTGCTTCTTGACGCATATCAGGAAGGTCGGCGGCTAATGGGACTGGTTGCTTTCGAACTAATGGTCAAGCCGTTCGGCGATGCCGGAAGACCATAGATCATGCCCTGGTCATTAGTCATCCTTTGACGGAGCAGGACGCCTGGCATATTTGAGCAACCTGCTAGTACAGTGGGTAGGCAGAGTCAATCTGCCAAAGGCTGTCCTGGACAGAAACGTTTCGAACAAGAGGCACATTTGGGTTATTATGGAAGATATGCGTTCTCGAGACACCAAACAGAAGGAGCACGAATGCCTACTTACGTAACCCTGGCAAACTTTACTGACCAAGGTATCCACACTATTCGCGACCTGCCGCAGCGAATAGAGAACGGTAAGAAGGCCGCCCAGGCAACGGGGGCTTCCATAATGTACTACCTCACCTACGGCCTCTACGACCTGGTGTTGATCACTGAGGCGCCTGACGACGATGTGATGGCGACGCTGCTGCTCACCGTTGCCAGCGGCGGGAACTTTAAGACTATCACCCTCAAGGCCTTTGGAGAGCGGGACATTAAGAAGATCGTACAGCGGATGCCCGGCGTCTAGCTGGCAGCGGAGCCAAGACGTTCTGCAATGGGATGAACAAGTCGTTCGACCATTATACTGACTCCCTTTCCTTTGGCTGGCTCAGACCGGGCTCTGGCCAGGAAGACGTAGGAAATTATGCCGGATGGGATAGCAACTTTCCCCTACCCGTCCCGTTCGGCTCAACTCATGGCAGGCTACGGACATGGCCCCCAATGGATTCTGCGGCGACGTGCTGTTTCTGCTGCCAGTTCGCGCCGCGGGGATCTGCGCCATGGGGTTTTGGATAATAGATTCAGGCAATTACGAGAGTCTGGTAGAGGTGTTCGCCAGGGAAAACCGATGGAAGGGCATGTTCGTCACGTCGCATTTGAGCTGGGAATACGCCACTGGCTCACCCTTGAACCATGCGGCCATCTTCTGGCAGGCCGCGATATCAGGCAAATGGGATTGGATGGCGAGCATCATGGCTGTTTGCAGGTCTGCAAAATTGGGATGTAATATACGGGCAAGATACGCTTGAACGGTTGCAATACAAACGATGAGCATATTCACAGATCAGGCAGCAATTGTAGGCATAGGTTACACCAAGTTTACCCAATCGGCCGGGGTTAGCAACTTGAGCCTCGCTGCTGAAGCGGCGTTGAACGCAATTCAGGACGCTGGCCTCAAGACAAAGCAGATACATAGCGTAGCCAGCTATACCAGAGGAGACACGCCCAATCAGGGTGTGCTGGAGACTATCCTGGGGCTGGAGCAGCTCTATTGGAACTGGGATGGCACTCCAGGTGGTGCCTATGTTGCCGATGAGCTTATCGGCATGGCGGCGGCGGCGACGATCCAGAACCTGGGCGATTACGCGATTGTTTTCCACGTGGTGAACCGGTGGGCCAACCGCAATCCGATGATAGGTATGCAAGGCCTTGACACCGACGCCATATGGGAAGAGCGCCAGTTCGATCAGCCCTATGGGATGAACGCAGGGACTCACCGGTCCGCGATGATGGCCCGGCGGCGCATGATCAATTATGGGACCAAGCAGGAGGATTTCGGGCGCGTGGTTATGGCGGCCCGGAGCAACGGTTGCCTGAATGACCGGGCGCTTTTGCGTACCCACGTCTCACTGAACGACTATCTTGCCTCTCCTCTGGTAGCTGACCCGCTGCGGTCGCTGGACTGCTTTGTGGAGGCCGTTGGGGCCATCGCCGTCATAGTGACAAGTGTGGAGAGAGCCAAAGACCTGCGGCAGCCTCCCATTTACATCATGGCGGCGCAGAGCGGCAATACAGATAGGCCCAGTCTGGGGTACATGAGCTCAGAGCTGGGCGACTGCTTCAGCAAGCGGTTGGGCAAGCGGCTGTACGAGCAAGCTGGCGTAGGCTCAAAGGACGTGGATTTGGCGGAGCTGCACGATCCGTTCTCTTGGATGCTCCTTCCTCAGCTGGAGGACTTTGGCTTCTGTAAGGAAGGCGAAGCTGGCGACTTTGTGAAAAGCGGCGCCATCGAGTTGGGCGGCAAGCTACCGGTAAACACCAGCGGCGGGTCGCTAGCGGAGGGCGAGATGGAAGGGCTGGCACAAGTGGTGGAGGCTGTGATCCAGTTGCGGGGACAAGCTGGGCCTCGCCAGGTGAAGAACGCAGAGGTGGCTCTGTGCACCAGCCATGAGTTTGACCGAGGGAGCGCATTGATTTTGCGGCGGTGAAAGTCTAGTCTGTAGTGGGTTCCTGGCACTTGGGGCATGCCCCGTGGGGGGAAAGGAGCTGGATCATGAGGGACTTTAGAGACAAGATAGCAATAGTAGGTATTGGGGCCACTCCGGGCATGAAGCAGTCCGGGGTAAGTGTGCTAACCATGGCAACGCAGGCCGTCAAGGAGGCCATAGATGATGCTGGCCTCACATCCAAGGATATTGACGGCATTTGCACCAACAACGGCTCCGATACGGTCACTCCCCACCAGGTGGCCACTGCTTTGGGCGTCCCAGAGCTGAAATGGAGCGGCGTATACAATGGCGGAGGGTTCGCATCCAATACCGCCGTCCTGACCGCAGCCGCAATGGTGAACATGGATGCGTGTAACTATGCGGTGGTGTACAGGGCCCAGAACGGTCGCTCTGGCGTCCGCATAGGTGGGATGGGCAGGTTCGCCGGCAGTGGGCCACCCAGGATCCGCGGAGCCGCTGGGGGCAGTCTGTATGGAATGGCCACGCCGCCTCAGGGCTTCGCCATGAAGGCCAGGGCGCACATGGAGAAGTATGGCACCACCAGTGAGCAGCTTGGCTGGATAGCCGTCACCACCAGGTATCATGCATCCCTCAACCCTCTCTCCCAGATGCCATCGCCCATCACCCTGGAAGACCACCAGACGTCTCGCTGGGTGGTGGAGCCGTTCCATCTGTTGGACTGCTGCCTTGATACCGACCAGGGATGCGCCTTGATAGTTACCACCGCCGAGCGGGCCAAGTCGTTGAAGCACCGGCCGGTGCACATCTTGGGAGCGGCGGTGGGCACCGGCCCCATGTCAACACACGGCGACATGTGGCCCGACCTGACAGAGCTGTACGGCAAGTACACAGCACCCCGCGTCTTCGAGATGGCGGGTGTAACGCCCAAGGATATTGACGCCGCTGAGCTGTACGACTGTTTCACGTCCATTACGCTCGTCCAGCTGGAAGACTACGGTTTTGTAAATAGGGGCGAAGGCGGTCCCTTTGTTGAGGGAGGGCACCGTATCCGCCTGGGCGGCGAGTTGCCCATCAATACCCACGGTGGCAACCTTTCCGAGGCGTACAGGCAGGGAATGGGACACGTTATTGAAGGGGTTCGACAGCTACGCCACGAGTTGCCCGCTAACCGCCAGGTGAAAAACGCGGAGCTAATCCTGACCACGGGCCAAGGCGGACCCAACGGCGCCGCCCTTATTCTAAGGAAGGGGTAATTGATAACGTATGACCACTTCACAATACCGTAAGCCCATCCCGGTGCCTGACGCCGACAGCAAGCCATTTTGGGATGGATGCAAGAAGCACGAGTTGCGGATCCAGAGGTGTTTTGAATGCCATAGCTACCGGTGGAATCCCGGGCCGATATGCTACAAATGCAACTCGTGGAATCACGAGTGGGTCAAGCTCAGCGGCAAGGGCACGATCTATAGCTGGATTATTATCCACCAAAGCAACGTTCCGGGCTTCGATGAGGAGGTTCCATACGCTGTGGCACTGATTGCCCTGGCGGAACAGAGCGACTGCCGTATGAACACCAACATAGTGGAGTGCGATCCGCACACCATCTACAACAACATGCCGGTGGAGGTGGTGTTCGAGGACATTACGCCGGAGATTAGCCTGCCCAAGTGGCGGCCAGCCCT
>SHYF01000027.1 GCA_009692985.1 Dehalococcoidia bacterium | reverse complement strand
GGACATTGCGACGGCGCTGATTCAAAGTCGGACTAACTTGGCCATTGGTCTCCAGCGGACGCACGCCGCCCCACGCCAAGCACACCGTCAATTTGTATCACAGCGAGGCAATAGTGTCAAGCCATGACACATATCATTGGCAGGGCATATAAATGCGACGAAATGAACACAGGCACAATCTCAAACTCACCGATTGTGTTGTGGCATTGAGCAGCCACCCACAAACAGCTCTATCTTCCAACGCTACTTTATGTGAGGAGCGTATTCCGTTCCGATATGGCCCGTCTCTACCAGCTTCTCATATTCTGCGCCGCCGATGCCCAATACCTCGTTGTAAACGTACTCGTTATCCTCCCCCAACCGCACTGGGCCACGCCGCACCAGGGGCGGAGTACCGCTCATCTTGAACAGAGACCCAGGATACATGTGAGTGCCCGCATCTTCTTGGGACTCCTCCACAAAAAACCCCCGGGCCTTCAGTTGCGGGTCCTGATAGGCTTCTACCTCATCCAAGAGTGGCCCAACCGCCACGCCCTCTTTCTGCAACAGGTGCATTACTTCATAGCTGTCGTGTTTCTGAGTCCACGACCCCACCAATCGCTCCAGTTCGTCCTCATTCCTTCGCCTGCTAACCGAGTCCTTGAACCTGTCGTCGTGCACCCACTCTTCATTCACCACTCGACAGAACCCATCCCACTCTTCATCTGTAAATATGCTTATGCTAACCCACTTGTCGTTGCCTTTGCACCGGAAGTTGCCACACGGCACTGCCACCGGGTCTCTGTTCCCCAGGGTGCCCTGCACCCTGCCATTCATGGCGTAGTCCATGAATGCCTGGGGCATATATGGCATGTAGCTCTCGGATAGGCACAGGTCCAGGAGCTGGCCTTCGCCGGTACGGTTGCGGTGGTACAGAGCAGCCACAATCGCGAAGGCTGCCTGGACACCCTCTGCCGGGTCCTCCGCCACCGACGCAGGCTGGTCTGTGGAATCCGAGTCAGCGTAGCCACGGATAGAGCCGTGGCCCAGCATAACGTCTATGGACTGGGCCATGGCCCGGAAGTTGCGATACGGGCCTGTGTCGCCATAGGCGGACATCTTGCAGAAGATGATATCCGGCCTCACCTGTTTCAGCATCTCATAGCTAACTCCTAGCTTGTCCATGACTTCTGGAACATAGTTCTCCAAAACCACATCGCTTACCTTGACCAGGCGCTTGAACACCTCCATGCCATCGGGCTTGGTGATGTCCACTGTCATGCTCAGCTTGTTGCGGCCCATGGCGTTGAATAGTGGGTATCGGTTCCACGGCCTCCGGCCAGGCTCTCCGTTGGGATAGCCTGCTGACCTGCTAGATGGCATATCCTTGCTGGGCCGGGCGAATATCCCCCGCGTCTGAGGTGGGAAGTGCTGGATGGACTCCACCCTTATCACCTCGGCACCAAAGTCGGCCAGAATCATGCCGCAGTAGGGCCCTGCCAGGACAACAGTCAGGTCCACCACTCTTATTCCCTTCAGAGGTAGATTTAAGTCAGTCAAAGTCTCGCTCCTTTTGTTTGTTGAACCGTCCTTAGATAATACCCGACCCTCGCATGCGCGCTATGTCCTCGTTGGTGTAGCCCAACTCTGAATACACCTCATTGTTGTGTTGACCCAGGAGCGGAGCTGGTCGCCTCAGCTGCCAAGGGGTTTTCTCCATTAGAAATGGCCGGCCCGGGTAGGTAACCTTCCCAGTCATAGGGTGGTCTACCTCCACAAAGAAGCCGCGCTCCTTGAAATGTGGGTCCTGAGCTACCTCGTCAATTGCGTAAAAGGGTGCGCATATGTTGTCTGCCTCTTGGCCCATCATGAACAGTTCCCTTTTGGTGTGTTTCAATGTGAATTCCATGAAGTAGGCATCGAACTCCTCCTTGAGCGCAGGGTCGCCTGGCGCCTCGGGGGTGTACCACTTTGGATCCAGCAGTTCTGGGGGGTTCCCCATCATGACCACGGCCCTGGAAAAGCGAGGTCCCCCAGAGGCGATTCGGAAATACCCATCCGCGCAAGGGAACGTCCCGGCGGGATATTGGGCGCCCATGATGGACCCCCTGGCAGTGACCCTGCCGCTGTATTGGTACGTGACCAGAGAGTTCAGCCGACCGTCCACGCTGGCTGCCTGGGTCTCCATGATGGAAACATCCAAATGACGGCCTATGCCTTGAAAGCTGCTGCCGTAAAAGCCGATCATAGTGGCTGTTGCTGCCACCATGCCTGAGTGGTAGAGAGTGACGGTAAGTCCGTACTTCAAAGGCTCTCTTTCCGCGTCGCCCATGGCGTGCATTCGCCCGCCCATGCCTAAGGCCATGAGTTCGGTGAGCTTGTAGTCTTTATACGGGCCATCCTGCCCGAAGTTGCTGATTGATGTCATTACTAGCTTCGGATTTGCCTTGGTGATATCTTCGTATGCCAGTCCTAATCTATCCATCACCCCAGGCTTGAAACTCTCCACCACAACGTCCGCTGTCTTCAACAGCTCATTGAAAATCTCTTTCCCCAGCTTGCTCTTCAGATTCAGAGTTATGCCCTTCTTGTTGGTGTTCAGATACATAAAGAGGCCACTCTTCTCAGGATGCACCTCATCATGGTAAAAGGGTCCAATGTTCCGCGCTCCGTCCCCTCCGGTGGGGCGCTCGATCTTGATGACGTCGGCTCCGTAATCAGCCAGCAGCTTGGTACATGCTGGACCAGCGATGTAATTGGTCAGGTCTATTACCTTCATACCTGACAATACCTGCTGTGCCATGTCTGAATACCCTCCTGCATATCAATGTCAAAGAGTGCGGGGGTTCGTAAGTGTTACAGAGGCAACATAGTATCAAAAGCTGCCTGAAATGTCATTGCTTGCTTTTTCGGAGGGTATAGTCAATATGGCGTTGATAATTAGTTTCACCGCATGTACCGTTACCCAAGAAAATAGCGGCCGTGGAGTAAGGAGGTAAAACATGACGATTACCAAGACGATGGCGCCTTATCCGATAATGCCTGTGCCCAACGAGCAGACCCAACCCTACTGGAACGGCACCCGCGAAGGGAAGATCATGATTCAAAGGTGCCAGAAGTGCGGGTACTACAATCACCCCCCGCTGTACATCTGCATCAACTGCAATGTTAGGTAGGTTGTGTTTGCAGATACAAAAGTTGAAACTGGAGCGGGGGACGGGATTCGAACCCGCGACAACCTGCTTGGAAGGCAGGAGCTCTACCACTGAGCTACCCCCGCTCGCGATGCCTGGGCCGCAAAAGAATTATAACACTGGCGGGGCAGGTGGCTACGTCTCCTGGGTACTATTGGGAGGCTTGGGTAGGAGCGGGCGCCGTGGCCTTTTTGAGCTCAGGAGGCTTAGTAGGCTTAGCCAAAAACATCAAGAAGGCTCCTATTAGGAACGTGGCTGAGAAGAGTACGAAGGCCCACCGGTAGCTTCCGTAATGATCGAAAACCCAGGCACCAAAGAGAGGTCCACCGGCGCTGGAAATCAGACCAAAGGGGCCGGTAAACCCTCGAATTGTGCCCTGGAAAGTCCGGCCAAAGTAGTTGGCCCAGGTCAGTGGAGTCACCAGTATGAAGGCTCCCCGGGTAAGGCCGTACACGACGGCGTAGATGTAGAGGGACTGCACACTGGTGGCGAAGTTGAAGATTGATATGGCAATGCCACCGCCAACCATGCAAAAAATGGCAAGGTAGCGAATGTGTACCCTCTCAGAGACGAAGCCGTATATCAGCTTTGCAACAATAGCCAAAGAGGCGTAAAGCGTCACCACGCTGGCGGCGGTGGCTTCTGAGAAGCCTTTGTCCGTTATGTAGTTGAACTGGTGAAGTGTGACGGCACTTATGGACATGCTGCCCAGGTTAAAGGCCATGAGAATCAGCCAGAAGGATGGCGAGCGTATGGCCTCTTGTAGTGTCCATATCTCTTCAAAGGCGTCCGCTCTGTGGCCCTCTTGCTGGACCGCCTTGCCGCTGGCCGCAGTGGGGCTCACGGCGGGGCTTGGCTGCGCGTTGTCTGGTAGCAGCCCCATGTCCTCGGGCTGCCGGCGCATGAAAAACGAGGATGGGACCAGCAGTATCCAGCTGAGCACCCCCAGGAAAATCCAGCCGGCGTGCCAGCTGTAATGCAGCACCAAGTAGGTGCCCACAGGGGTGAACACCAGCCCGCCCAGCGACACCCCCAAAGTAACGAAGGCCGTGGCGCGGCCTCGCTTGCGAACGAACCACTTGGACACAGTTGCCATGGTGACCAGGTTGCCTTCGGACACTACCGCCGCGGCTCCTATGATGCTGTACACCAGAACGTACTGCCAGACTTCACCCACCCGAGTCATGCCCAGGCTGGTGACACCCATTAGAATGGCGCCCACCAGCATTATGCCCCTTGGCCCTCGGCGGTCCACCATGCGGCCGATGATTGGACCAAGGAGCAAGGCGCTAAAAACGGTCCGCAAGGTGGGGGCAATGGCTACGGTAGTTCTGGACCAGCCCAACTCTTTAGCCATGGGCTTGTAGAAGATGGGGAATCCGTAGGCGTTAGAGCCTGAAATGAAATCCGAAAGAAAGGCAATAAAGACAATCCACCAGCCGTAGTAGATGCGCGGCTTTGAACGGGTCTTGGTGCCTTCTGCAGCTTTTGGATCCACGGGGCTCCTTGCTAGGTGGGTCAGGCGGATTGGAAGAGCGATGCCCTCTGCTATTACGTTACCGTATCTTCATTTTCCTCAACTGCGGCATGGTGGCGAAGATAGTGAGCGCTACAAGCCCATAGGCACTGGCCCCAATGAAAACAGCATTTGCAGGGCCAACGAACTCGGCCAGGGCCCCTATGCCTACCACTCCAATGAAGGATACGCCTTGCGTAGTGGCGCGCATTCCCATAACGCGTCCACGTAGATGGTCTGGCGCCATAAGCTGCATCATTATTGTATTTGTAGTGTGCATTATGAGGCTGGACAGGCCCACGCCAAAGACAAGCCCAACGGATAAGGCAAAGACCTCGGAGCGAGAGAAGATAAGCAGGAAAGCTGTGTAACAGAAAACAGCAATCATAAGGAGAGGGCCTCGTTGCCGCATATTGCTTATAAGCATCATGACCGCCGCGCCAATGGATGTACCTATCGCGTTGAACGTCATCATTACGCCCAAGCCGGATGCGCCCACGCCCAGTATGTCCCTGGCGAAGAAAGGCAACAGCACCGAGCTGAAGCCTCCAATAAGGGAGCCTGACAATCCAAGGAGCACGAGGCCTATGAGAACGGGTTGCCCTTTGAAGTGACTGAGTCCCTCCTTAAAGTTGTCTCGCACGCTCTGCTTTGCCCCTGGCGTTTTCGTGTCCTTCCATCGGATTAGAAGCAGTGTCATGCCAGTGACAAGCTGGCCGACAGTGGTAATCCAGAAAAGTCCGCGTATCCCGATGGTAGCAACCAAAGCACTGGCGATTGCCAAGCCCACCGCCTGGGGCCAGTGGGCGGCGATGTCATTGAGGGCCACAGCGCTGGGAATCTCCTTCTTTTGTACGAGGCTTCCCAACAATGCCTGGTGGCCAGTGCGCCCAAAGCCCTGGATGATTCCGCTAAAGACAGACGAAATCAACAGGTGCCACCAGCGGATCCACCCAAAGGTGATGTCCAAAGATACGAGGGTCCACAGGACCACCAGGGCGAACTCAGTGTAGAGGACGAGCTTGCGGCGGTCCATTCTGTCGGCCAGGATACCGGCGAAAGCGGGAATGAACAGGTTAGCCCACGAGATAGCCGAGGTGACCAGCGCCAGCAGGAAGGGTGAGCCGGTAAGCTCCAGCACCAGCCAGCCGCGGGCAAAGACGCGCATAATGCGGCCCATCTCCGAGGTGGTTCGGCCCGCCAACAGAAGAGAGAAATTCCTGTTGCGTAGAGGACTTAGGACGTTTGATAAACGTGAGCGACCAGCAACCTCTGGGTCTGTTGTGACTACCATACGTGTCCCCTAGCCGGGCAATGGTACTGCCTTACTCGCCCAGGAAGACCCTCTGCGAGTGGTAATCAACCACGTTCTTCAGGGCGCGTGCTCCCCTATCAAAACCCAGGAAGGCTGGAATCCCCTCCTGGCTGAACCGTCGTTCCACTGTCTCCTGAGTTGTAGAGTCGGTCTTGGGCATAAGAGAGCTCAGTACCGCGATTATTGGCTTGGTTGAGCTGGCCTGAAACGCTTTGAACGCCTTAATCCTGCCCTCCAGCATCTTCGGATCCTGGTGAAGCCGACCGGTGGATACCTCCACCGCAACCACGTCAATATTCTCGTCCCGGCTCAGAACGTCCACAACCTTGTCGAAGTTCTCACCGCCCACCTGTATGGGGTTCACGTAGTTGCCGCCTATGAGGCTCAGGAACGAGGCCAGCTCATTGTGGGAACGGTCGCTGAAGGGAACGACCTTGAACCCGTGCTTGGAGAAGACGTTGGCCATCTCAGTGGAGTGGCCGCCGGAGAGGGCATAGAGACCAATGTTGACGCCGATGGCAGTGGGAACAACGGAGAGGGCCTTGGCAGCGTCTATCATCTCGTCCATGCTGTCTACTTGCAAAGCGCCGCACCTGGCCACCACGGCATCCCAAAGCTCGCGGCGGACAAAACGTGTGCCGGTGTGAGCCTCGGTGGCCCGGGCAGCATCCTCGGTCTGGCCCACCTTCCAGATGATGACTGGCTTCCTCTTGACTGCTTCGCGCAGGCTCTGGAAGAACTTGTATGGGTTTCTTACGCCCTCCAGGTACATTCCTATTACCTTGGTGTCTTCGTCCTGGGCAAGGTAGTCCACCAGGTCCGGCGCATCCACCACGACGCCATTGCCCATGCTTATGCACTTGCTGACTTTGAGGCCGTGGCTGTTGGCCTCTTCCACAAGGCCAGTGGACTGGCTGCCGCTCTGGGATATATAGCCCAAATACCCCTTCTCTTCGTGATACTGGCCTGCTCCCTGCCGTATACCCATTGCGGGATTGAACACACCCAGGCAGTTGGGCCCTATAATCGGCATTCCTGCCTTCTGCGCCATTTCTACAATGGACTGCTCTAGCCTGATTCCCTCCGCCTCCCCAGACTCACCAAAGCCAGCCGTATACACATGGACCACGGCCACGCCCTTTTTGATGCAGTCCTGCACCACCCGCGGCACCACCTGGCGCGGAACTGAAATTGTGACGTAGTCTATCGGCTCGGGTATTTCCAGCAAGCTGGAGAAGTTTGGGACTCCCAGCGCTTCTGCCCCGGGCCACTCGTTCTTGTCTATGTTCACATGAAACAGCTTGCCGTGCTTCTGCTGAAAAGCCTGGTGAGCACGCAGCCAGTTGAAATTGTTGTGGCGTGCCGCTCCCACTACAGCTACGTTTCTTGGATTGAACCCTCGCTCCAACCTGGCCACCATTTCTTCTCTGCTAAGTGTCATGGTCTTCGCCGCTCCTTTACGTAGCCCGAGTGTAGTCCAATATCGGAATGGGCGAGTATATCACGCATGTTGAGGTCAGGCAAACAGAACAGGCTCATGGCGCTGGTGCAGGACACGCCCCCTGCGTAGTAAGATACATGCATGGCCATGAATGGACAGAAAGCACTCCCAGTGGTTGTGGGCATTTCCATGTCCAACGCCGCCCGCATGGGCGTAACAGTATTTCCCGCCATGAACGACAAGCTGACTTATCACCCTCGCAGCGAGTAGCTGGGTACCATTCCTCTTAGAAACTATCTCAAGAATGGTCTTTGGGGGAGTGCAGAGGGGGCAAAGCACCTTCTGCCAGGGGCCTGGGGGTGTCCACCAGATTCCATTCATCCCCCTCTCCCGCAGTGCGGGAGAGGGGGATACAGAGGGTGAGGGTTTTTGAGATAGTTCCTTAGTCCGACGGAAGAACCTCGACCATCGGAGGAAACGCTTGAGCATAGTAGACCCGTTGCCTGGCCTGCGGGGAGAGGCCAGGGCCAACCACGTGGCGGCTATGTTCGCCCGCGTATCCGGCAAATACGACCTGCTGAACACAGTGATGACAGGTGGTATGCACCACCGGTGGCGACGGCAGGCGGCTTTGCTGGGCACGCGGGACCTGGCTGGCGTTGCCCTGGATGTGGCCACGGGCACGGGCGATTTGGCCATTGCCCTAGCCAGGCGGCCAGGCATATGCCAGGTGGTGGGCTTGGACTTTGTGCCAGAGATGTTGCACCTGGCCCGGCGGAAGGTACTGCGTCGAAGCCCGTCCAAAGCCATTGGCTTCCTCCAGGGCGATGCTATGGCGCTCCCTTTCCCGGATGACGCCTTCACTTGCGCCACCTGCTGCTTCGGACTGCGGAACATGGAAGATGTGCCCAAGGCGCTGGCAGAGATGGCCAGGGTTGTGGAACGCGGAGGACGGGTGGTTATCATAGAGATAGTCCCTGCTGAGAGCAAGGGGCTACTTCTGTGGTTGCTCGACGTGTACTTCCGCCGCGTGGTCCCTGTGTTGGGCCGCGTCCTGGCAGGCGAACGGGAGGCGTACACCTACCTGCCCCGGTCGGTAGATGCATTTCCTCTGGCCGGAGAGCTTGTCCATCTTATGGAGAAGGCGGGCCTCCGTAACGTGACCTATCGCAATGCAGGGATGGGCATGGTGGCAATCCACGTGGGAGAGAAGGCGTAGCGCTGGGGCCAATGCGCCGGAGCTGCGCCATCTTTGCTACGACTCTTTCCTGTCCCTGTATTTGCCGTAGTAGTAAGAGTTGTAGTAGTAGGCATACGCATCCGTTTCCTTTCGGACCCGGTTAAGGACCACCTCCACGTGCTTGGCGTCCACCACCCCCATCACATCCCGGACCCGGTGTACTGTTTCGCTGCGAAGCATTCCAGACCAGATGACCAGAAGCACATGGTCCATCTGCGACATTAGGGACAGGGCGTCGCTGGAGTAGAGCACTGGCGGAGTGTCTACCAGCACAATGTCGGCGTCTTCTCTAAGCCTGCGCAATACCAGGCTCATCCTTTCTGAGGCGAAAAGGACCGCTGGGTTCAACCCTGCAGTCACACTGCCAGCAGTCAGCACCCGAAGGTTATCAAGGCCGGGCGATTTGAAGAACGAATACGGATCTGGGTCATCCTGCTCCAACAGTTCTGCAAGTCCGTTGGAACGCTAAAGGCCGAACCTCCGGTGGAGCTGTGGCCGGCGTAGATCAGCGTCCACAAGTATCACACGCTTGCCTGTAATTGCCAGGGCAACTCCCAGGTTAGACAGGACAATGGTTTTGCCCTCGCCCATTTCAGCGCTGGTAACCATGACTGTTTTTGGGGTGTTGTCCACCCAGGCGAACCTCAGATTGGTGCGCAACAGGCGATAGGACTCCAGCGCTGGATCGGCCTTCATTGCAATCGGGTCGAAGGCCGCGCCGCTCTCCTTGTCCTTGGGCAGCACAGGCAAGGCTCCTATCACCGGAACGCCCAGGATCCTGGCGATCTGCTTGGGACTCTTCACCTTGTTGTCCATCTGCTCAATCAGAAAAACCAACCCCAAGCCCACAGCAGCGCCTACCGCCAGCGCTACAGTAACCATCAATAACGGCCTCGGATACGCTGGTTTGGCAGGCAATACCGCCGGAGAACGCACAGTCAGCACGTTGTTGATACGCGTTGACGCCATCTGGTAGTCCTAGGGATTGTTTGCTCCCGTTTATAGTCAGCCTGTCATCTCGCCCGCTCGTGGTGAGCCTGTCGAACCATTCGAGCGGAGCAAGGTGTACGTTCATTGAGTTGATAATTATAAGCTGCTGTTCCATAGGGGATATTGGGACAGAACCATAATTCCACATCCTTGACGCAATCCACTCAAGCCAAGGGCCACGCCACCGCCAATACGGCTGATGCCGCAGGGGATTGAATACAGCATATACAAAGAAGGGGGTGCCCCATAAGCTCAGGAAACACCCCCTTCTTTGTACATCGTCCGATGGCGGAAGGCCAGCCCTACCAATTGCCGCCGAGTATCTAGCTCTGCGGACGTTTAGGCTTTCGCGAACGGCGTGGCCTTCTTGCCGTCGAAGTCCATTTCTATGGGCTTCTTGTCCCTGGGTATCTTGGGCATGACGTGCTCTGCAAAAACCTCCATCTGCTGGAGCTGCAGGCTCTGGTTGTCAAGCCCACCAAATCTGTAGGATGGCAGGTTGAAAATGGCCATATCCACACCACCAGCATCCGCCCTTCGAACGTCCTCTATCATGGTGTCCACATGGATTAGACGGAAGGTAGAGACGTAGGCCCGTTCTTGGCCCGCCTCCACCCTCCCACTAGTGCCTATGCCAACAGCGGGCACAACATCGGGCGTAACGCCCTTGACCACGTCCTGACCCACCTGGCTCCTGTCCGTGGTTATGTGCCCTCCAATACCGGCCATGATGTATGGCTTGCCTATACGCCCATGTTCCTTCCACAGCTTGGTTAGGTCGGTCATGTCACTATCAAAGGTGTGCTGGGACTCCAAGTTCCGTCCTGGCCCCTGAATGACGCCTTGGTATCTCTCGGCAACGCGCCGGCGCGGCCTTGCCCCGTGCGAGCCGTACAGGACCGGTGGATAGGGCTGGGTGGTTGGACGCACAGAAACAGTCATCTCATCGAAGTTTGCGTACTTGCCGTGGAAGGAGGACACGGGGTGAGTCCATAGCTCCTTCATGCACGCCAGGTACTCGTCAGTCATGTCGCCCCTCTCCTTTACATTGAGGCCCAGGCTGGCGAACTCGTTCTCGTTGTAGCCGCTGCCTGCGCCTACCATGACCCGGCCACCGGAGAGGGAGTCCACCGTGGCAATGACCTTGCCCTGCTGGATTGGAGGGCGGTACGGTATGACGACCACCGAGTTGGTCAGGATGGGCTTCCAGCCCTGCACGTTGGTAACCGCGGCCACGTAGGCCATGGCGGTCCAACAGTCCATGTACCCATTCCCGTAGCCCACATACTGTTTCGGAGTGAAGATGACATGGTCAAAAAAGCAAAGGCTATCCAGGCCAATCTCCTTGGCCTTTTCACAGACAGCCCAGATGGCATCACCCCTGAACCACCGCGCGTAGCTTGGTAACATTATACCGACTTTCATACAGCACCCACTCCTAATGATTTGTGACATATCATACACGAATCCCCTGAGTTTGTGGAGGGTGGATGCAGTCCAGGGCAATCCTCCGACCTGAATGCGCCGCCAAGCCCATACGGGGGCATTGCCCCGTGCTAGAATGGCACCGCCATGATCCCCCTCAAGCTCACTCTAGAGAACTTCAAGTGCTATAGAAAGGACGTGCCCACTCTTCACCTGGAGGGGGTGCACATAGCCTGCCTGTGCGGCGCCAACGGCCACGGCAAATCGTCGCTGCTGGACGCCATGACCTGGGCGCTTTGGGGAGACGCTGTGCACAAGCCCCAGGAGGAGCTGGTTCACCTGGGCGAGCAGGACATGCGCGTTGAGATGGAGTTCCTGGCCGGTGGCACCGAAGCCCAAGGCGGCCAACGGTACAGGGTGATACGCCGCTATGCCCGGGGCCGCGGACCGCGGGCGGGGGCCACCTCCCTGGAGCTTCATTTGGCCACGGGCGACGCCGATCCTTCGACAGGCTCAGGACAGGGGTTTCGGAGCGTCAGCGGCAACTCGGTGCGCGAGACTGAAAGCGCCATAGAGAAGCTGGTAGGGATGGACTACACCACCTTTGTGAACAGCGCCTTCCTGGTACAAAACCGCGCCGACGAGTTTACCACCAAGCGTCCCGCCGAGCGCCAGCGTGTCCTGGGGAAAATCCTGGGCCTGGACCTGTACGACCGCCTTCAGGAGCAGGCCCGGCAGAAGGCCCGGATGCTGGCGGCTGACATCCAACTGCTCCAGGGCCAGTTCCAGGCGTGGAGCCAGGAGATGGCCCGGCGTCCCGAATATGAAGCGGAGTTGCCCGTGGTTGAGGCTGCCCTGTACAAGGCCAGAGCCGAGCTGGCGAAGGCCGAGCATGAGATAGCAACCGTGAAGGAGCAGGTAGACGCGCTGCGGAGGCGCTGGCAAGAGATGGAGGAGCTGGGCCGTCAGCAGGATGTATCCCGTCAAGAGTTGGAGTCGTTGCAGGCCCAGGCGTCGCAGCACAGCCAGCGTATCCGGTCGTGGGATGCGCTGACTGCCAGGGAGACAGAGATCGTACAGGCGTATGGCCGTCTGGTGGAGCTACGGAGACGGGACGAGGAACTGAACCGTCTGCTGGAGCCGCACGCGCGACTTCAGGAGCGCCGGGGGTCGTTGCAGTCCCGACAAGAGTCGGGACCTGCCCTGGAGCAAGCCCTGGCCGAAGCGCAGGGGTTGCTTTCGCAATTGGATTCGTCGCAGGCACACTGGGAGGCCAGGCGCACGGAGTTTCAGGAAGTCCAGGTCCAACAGCAGACGCTGCAAGCGGAGAACCAGAGGCTCCGCCAGGAGATGGATGGCCTGCGCCAGAAGGTGGATATGCTAGCCCAGGGGGATGCGCGCTGCCCTTTGTGTGGCACGGCGCTGGGGGAGGGAGGAGTGGAACACATCCAGGCGGAATACGAGGCCCAGGGGAAGGCGCTTGCCGACCAGCACCGGCAAAACGCCGCCATGTTGCGAGACCTGGAGTCCCGACACCGAGCCGGGACCGCCACGTTGGAGAGAGAGGAGAAGGAGATGGGTGAGAACCGCCGCCGCCTGCATGGCCGCATCGCCACCACCAATCATCGCCTGGAGGAAGCCAGGAAAGCACCGGCAGAGCTAGAGGTCATATCCCAGGAGCTGGCGCGCCTGGGATATGACCCGGCGGGACATAAGGAGGCCAAGGACGCCATCCAGAAGCTGGCCGCGTCCGAGGATGAACACCGTTCTTTGCAGCAGGCTGTGGAGGGGCTGCCCAAAGAGCGGGAGAATATAGGGCGCGTCACGGCCCTGGCCCAACGGAGACAAGAGGCGATAGCTCAGGCGGAGCAGCGAATGTCGGCGGCGCACCTGGAGGTACAGGCGCTCCAATCCTTGGACCAGCAGCTGGCGGGCGTGGCAGCATCGCTGTCCCGACTGCTGTCGGGACAGCAGGAACAAGTTTCGCGCCACGGGTTCTTGGAAGCGCGGCTCAAAGAGTACAAGGACACGGAGAGCAAGATAGCCGAGGCGGAGGCCGCATTGAAGGCCGCTTCCCAGGAACGCGAGGTCTTCGACCAACTGGCGATTGCGTTCGGCAGGACTGGAGTGCAGGCCCTTCTGGTGGAGGCCGCCATCCCGGAGCTGGAGACAGAGGCCAATCGCCTGCTGGCCCGTATGACTGACAACACAATGCACCTGAAGCTGGAGACGCAGCGGGAGAGCGGGCGCGGTGAGACTGTGGAGACACTGGAGATCAAGGTGTCCGACCCGTTGGGAACGCGCAGCTATGAGACATTCAGCGGCGGCGAAGCATTTCGCATCAACCTGGCACTGCGCATCGGACTGTCGAAGCTGCTGGCCCACCGTGCCGGCGCGCCACTGCCAACGCTGTTCATAGACGAAGGGTTTGGCACCCAGGATGCCGCAGGCCGGGAGCGAATCCTGGATGTGATCCAGTCCATTGCCGATGACTTCCAGTGCATCCTGGTGATCACCCATATGGAAGAGGTAAAGGACGCCTTCCCGGTGCGCATAGAGGTACAGAAGACGCCCACTGGCTCAACCTTTGCGCTGACGTGAGAAAGGGTATGCCCGAAGACCGCTCAAATGACTAGCGGTACAAATGGCTGCCCGCTCAAATGGTTCGACTAGCTCACCATGAGCGGGTGAAAGCAGAAATGCCAAAGCCCCCGGCCAGGCGAGGGCGCTTAGTATGCCAAGGTACCAAGCTCCTACTCGGCGGCCTGCTTGGGCTGCTCAGACACGCGGGACTCTTCCATGAAGAGGGCAACAGCGGCCTTGATCAAAGCCTTGGGCGCCCGCGGGATCATGAACTCCATTTGGCCTAGCGGCTTGACATGGTATTTCTGTTCAGCTTTGGCCAGGGCGGCCTTCCAATCTTTGTCCTCAAGGCTGCTGGGAAAGGCCACCAGGTACAGCATGGAGCGGGCTTTCAGCTTGGTCACCCACTGGAATGCCTCGGCCAGCTCTCTGTCCAACTGGGCAGACAGCGGGCGGTCAGCGGTGGCCAGCGCCGGGACTACAGTTAGCTGATGATACTCGTGGTTGATGTCTATCTCCAG
>SHYF01000026.1 GCA_009692985.1 Dehalococcoidia bacterium | reverse complement strand
GTGCCGCGTACAGCAAGTTCACCTCCGCCCTAGGAACAGTTTGGATTGCTATGGACGGTGGCCCCGGCAAAACATTTATCAAGCAGATAGTCCCACCGGGAAAAACCTATACGGTCGCCGATGATCAGCCTCTCAAGGGCTTGGCCGCCTTCGCCTATACCCCGGATGGCAGCTGGCCCATGATGATCCCGTCCTTCTTCCAGGACGATCCCGGCCTGGCCATACCCCTACACATGCTGCGGTCCGACACCGGAGCGGATATATCTACCCTGAATATCCCGGCTGGCCCCACTGGCGGCGGCTATAACGACATTGAGATCAACGATGCGGCACCCTGGGAAATGTCAGGCATTGGGGCCTTTGCCGACAAGCTGGGCGAGTTCGATATCCCCAGTGGGTTCTTCACGGGCGCTAAGACCGTAGTAAGTGGCGGGCAACCTCTCACCAACATCGTGGGTCTGGGCATGGACTCAAACGGCATCTTGTATCTTGCTAATCAGGCCTCCCCCTTGAATCAAGAAGGGGGGGGAACAATGGCCAGGATCTATTCCGCCAACCTTGCTGGAGGTCCTGCTACCCCTGTTGGCGAGTTCGCACGGGCGATCACCAACAGTCCTACCCACAATTTCATGCTGATGGATGGCACCGGCAGCGCCGGCAAAGATGAGATCGTCAGGATGGAAGGGAACGGCAAGGAAGTGAACCGTTACAACGCCCCTGGCAGCCAGCATGAAAGCATGGCCATCCTCGGCGACTTCTTGTACACAGTAAACAACGAACCCTCAATGTCAGGTAATCTTAGGCTGTACAAACTGGCCCCCGCGACCGGTGTAGTTCAGGCAAACTACCCCAAGGACCTGCCACCTATCATTGATAACATTGGAGACCTGACAGTCACCGCAGATGGAAAAAAGCTTATTGGCGTAAGCCGATTCACTGACAAGCTGTATGAGATTGATCCCGCAAACGGCGGCGTCACGTCCACCAAGACAATGATTGCAGTTCCACCTGCCTACGCTCCCTGGGGCATGGAAGGACTGACACTAGTGACGGGCGCTCCCAAGAGCCCGTTCCTTCTGGGCGTTAAAGGCACTAGTTTCTTCTTCATAAAAATAGATACGGGAAACATCTACGACACAAAGCCCATGACGGTGTTCCCTCCATTTAACATTACAGGTCTAACACAGCGCGGCAGCAATATTCTAATGACCGACGACTCCCAGCAGGTGTTCCGGGCCAGCATCCCAGGGGCAGACGCCCCGGAAAGCACAGTAGCCGGCGACTATGAGAGTAGCTTCGCCGTTACGCTGGAATCACCTGGGTCGAAGGATACGCCGCCCGTTGTAACAGCGCCATTCTCCATTGAACGCGTGAAAACCTTGGAAGTTACTATCTCTGACCCGAAGGATGGCGGCTCTTTTACCACTACTCCTATCACTATCAAGGGTTTGGTGAACGATCCGACGGTGAAAAAGGTGACCCTAGGTATTGACCTTCCAAGCACTGATCTACTAGGGCCGGCATCCTATGAAAGCGGCCTTGCAGGATACACCACCACAGGGATGTGGCACCGCACCAACGACTATGGCGGTAAGCCTGCGCGCGCCATAGGCAACTGGTCTCTGGCCTACACAAGGGACCCCATAAACCAGGGCAGCCTGCCACCAGGGATGATATTCACCTACCAGACCTTGGACCTAAACGGCTCTGGTGACACGGCGAACAGCGGCACAGCCACAAGTGGCACGTTCGCCGTGGGCGCGGGTACTATGTTCAGCGCCAAGATGTGGTACGACACTGAGCCCAACTTCTTCTTCCCTAATTGCGCGCCATCTTGCCCGCCCCAGTTTGACACCAAGTTCATAAAAGTCCTGACCTATAACTCAGCAGGCACAGAGGTAACTGCAACCACTACGCTGGCCCAGATCGTTAGCTTCCCGCCAGCACAGAACACCAATCAACCTGGTGGCGGCGGTCCTGGCGGCTATCCTGGCGGCTATCCTGGCGGCAATCCTGGCGGCGGTCCTGGCCCGATGACAGGGTCCACAGTGCCTGGCACGGTGTTCACAATGACAGATTTCGCACCGTGGAAGTTGGTATTCATTCCACCCTCCATGATAGACGGAATGGGCCTTCCTATGCTCACCGGGGTTGAGCTCGGGATGGATGCCTTCGTGGGAAAGAAGGTGGCCATACAGTTCGCCTACGACACCACTGACGCATCCGGCAACCTGCTAGAGGGTTGGTTCGTGGACGCCGTGGGTGTCACTGGCGCTGGCTCGGCCGGCGACCAGCTCATTGACGTGATTGGCGGCGCTTACCAAGGCGTATTCGCTCTATCAGAAGGCGAGAATAAGATCAAAGTTACGGCCATTCGCGACGTCTACGATTCGATGAGCGCGGTCAAGATGATCACTGTCTCCTTGGACACCAGTTTCCCAGTCCTACGGCTTCTACTCAGTGAGGACCTGAACGGCAACGCAAAATTGGATAAAGACGTGGGCTTTGACTTCAATGGGGATAGCGTCTCTGATCTAATCGTAGATGAGGACATAGACGGCGATAAGTTTATAACGAAGCTAGCCGGAGGTGTCCCAGACCCCGTACTGGGCAAGCTAGTCACCCGCACCGTGTCCCAGACTGTGTTCGGCGTTTTCCAGGAGAACAATCCGGCCAGCCTCAGCGTACATCATAATGGCAAGCTGGTGCTGACTTTGAAGAGTGCCGCCCTGACAACATCGAAGTTCTCTACGACCATCCAACTGCACAACGGCCTCAACACCATTGTGGTCAGCATGAAAGACGAGGGTGGCTTGGAGCCGAACACCGCAGCGCTTCAAGCCGATGCCGTCACACCGCTGAACAAGCTATCCGTGCAGGTAATCCTGGACATCACCGGCCCTTCACTCACAAGTGGCACGTTGGCAGGCCTAGGCACCATCTACCCCTTCACCGCACTTAAAGGCAAGCCCGGCGACCCGGTGGTATACCAGGTAAACGCCTCGGACGCCGAGACCGGTATTGCTAAGGTGGAGATATTCCTCCCCGCGATCAAGACAATGATTGCTGCCACTGATACGCCGCTGGTTCTTCGGGACCAATGGAGCTCAACCGGTAACTACCTGTTCCCAACCGTAATTCCGGTATCTGCGCCACCCGGCGAACTGAAATGGACAGTCAAGGCTACGGATAAGGCAGGCAACGAAACAACCGGTATTGTTCTAGCGCAGGTCAGCGCCTACATGACAGCATGGAACACGTGCCTACAGAGAAACGGAAACCTGGTGGCAACACCCATTCAGCCAACGAACGGGACCCTGGCCACGCTTCTGAATCAGAAGGTAAAGAACGTTAGCACGGCATTCAAAGCTGGCCTTGTGGACCAGGGAGCGGGCGGCGGAGACCTCAGCAAAGAACGGGACGCCGAAGGCGATGCGACGCTTCGTAACGTTATCAATAGCATTCAGTACTGGCCAGGCGGCCTTACCGGGGCGGCATCCTTCCAGGTGTACACACCAGACCCATCCGCCGACACCCTGACAACGCTCCAGGAAGGGAAGGGCTATTGGGCATTCACCAAGCCAGGCGCCTTCAAGTCGGCGGACCCGTTGCCAGGATTCTCGGAGAGCAGCTTCTCCTGCATGAACCTGACGATACCGGGCCAGTTCCTGGCCGATGGTGCTGTGCCTCCGACATTCTCAGAAAAGGCGGGGTGGAACACCGTTGGCGCCCATAGCGAAGGCCCATCGATAGACCCTGCCACAGGCCTACAGTTACCGGTCACCGTTGTCAAATTCCTCAAAGGACTATCTCCGGAATCGCAGGCTGCCCTCGGGTCATCGTCGTCTCTACTGGCGTTCAAGAACGGCATCGAGTTCGACTATGGCAATACAGCGAACCTGGCAATCAATGACCGCGTTACCCAGAAGCTTGGCGCTTTCGAAACACGCTTTGAAAACGAGAGGGTTGTACTCAGAGGGGAAGGTTTCTGGTTGTTCCTTCTGGCGGACGGTCTCCTCGTTCCATAGGCGAGGGCAAGCCAGAGAGTCCCTGGAAATGCAGACCATATGGGGTGTGATGGCTCAGGGCAGAACGCCACCACGGTGACGAACTGGGAAGAAGCCCTCCTTCAGTAGGCAGTGCAGCAATAAGCTCTGCAAGACCGGAGGAGGGCTTCCGACTGATTGAAGACCAAAGGCAACCATATCAACGAAGGTATTCTAAATGATGGATGCTCCGTCCTTGTGTGAAAATGACTCTTCCGATACCAATGCTGGTGCCTCTTGAATAGGGTAGCGGCAAGCCTGATCGCGCTGCTGGCAGTAGTGGCTGTCGGCACTCTTTTGGTCGCCAGCCCTACCGAGGGTACAGTGCAAGCAATCCCATCTCCTTCTCACATATTCCACGGCACTGTAAAGATCGGCGGGGTTGACGCGCCTGTCGGGACTCTGGTACAGGCCAAGATAAACGGCACCACCTTCTCTAAGTGTATTGCCGTCGCAAGCGGAACCGTTATCAGTTGCACGACCACGAGCGGAAGCTACGGATTACTAAGCTCGTTCGCCGTTACCGGCGATGACCAAGACCCATCATCCCCCGCCAAGGACGGTGGCGTGTCTAACGACCCCATCATCTTCTTCGTCAGCGGCGTCCAGGCCACCATGGTACTCAACGACGCGCAGGTGGCGTTTGTGGCATTCAAATCTGGAGATTCGGACACCGTAAACCTCAGCATAGCACAGGCGCCCACGCCCACACCGCCGCCACCGCCGCCACCGCCGCCACCGCCGCCACCGCCGCCACCGCCGCCACCCGCTGGCGGAACGCCTACCCCTACGCCCACGCCGACTAGCACGCCCACGCCGACTAGCACGCCCACGCCGACTAGCACGCCCACGCCCACGCCTATTGGGACGCCGACGGCCACACCTACGGCTACATTTACGCCTACGCCAACCCGTACGCCTACGCCAACCCGTACGCCTACGCCAACCCATACGCCAACGCCGACGGGCACGCCTACGCCCTCGCCCACGCCAGCGCAGGTAACCCAGGGCTTCAAGGTCCTGGAGCTAACGGTGACTCCCAAGAACGTCAATGCGGGCGTTCCGGTAACTATCACTTTTCGAGTAACCCGGGCTGATACGGGCCAGGGGAACTACAGTATCCCGCTCTTGGTAAACGGGAACCCAGTATTCACGGCCACCGGTGCACTGGGGAGCGGCGCCACGAGTGGCATGGATAGCGGAATTACGGGCCGAGTCCACTCCACGACCGTCAGTCGCTCGGCAGCTGGCACCTACGTTGTCCAGATAGGTGATCTGGCCGACAACTTTGTTGTAGCATCCGCCAGCATTCAATTCTCAAACCTTGTGGTTAGCCCAAAGACTGTGGGCGGGGGTGACCCAGTCACAGTCTCAGTGATTGCCACTAACGCCGGCGGATCCCCCGGTGACTACACGGCGGCCGTACTGATAGATGGTACCGGAGCAGGCACCCAAACAGGAACGTTGACGCCCGGTCAGAAAAAGACCCTGGTCTTTAGCGTTAACCAGAGTGCCCCAGGAACCCACATAGTATCCATAGATGGGCAAGTTGACTCCTTCAGAGTTGTGGCGCCAACCCTGGATGCCAAACTGGTAATACCGCCCACTATCAACATTGATATCAAGTCCACCGGGGTGGACAAAACGGGCAAAATTGTGAACGTAACCGGGGATACGGTATCCGTGTCAGCAACGCAGATCGTGCTGCCAATAGGCCTGGCCCTGGGGTCCAACCTCTCCACGTTCGAGGATAAGGCAAGCGGAATCATAGTACGCGACAACGGTAACATTGAGATACCAATGGCCAGGGATGCCCAGGGCAACACAACACTCACCATGGTAGCCGAAACCTCAGGCATATCGGGCACAGGGAACACTGCCACGGCCCAAATCACAAAGCTGCGCATGGTCACAAAGCAGCAGGAACAAGACTTTAGCGCCAGCGACCCATCGCTGGGCAAGTCAGGCGGCTTCTCATTTGACGCGACCCTGAAAACTATTCCCCAGGGTGCCACCATGACAATGACTCCAAAGAAGGAGCTATCGCCTGGCGCCAAGGCGGGCTTCCAGTTGGTGGCCCAGGGGGCCGGCAACACAATCAAGAACGTGGGCTTCGCCATAGAGATTACCAAGACCAACTTGCGGAACGGCACGGACGTCGGCGCGGTAACCGTTGAAATGGCTATGGATCCCATTTGGGTAGCAGCCCAGGGTGGCCCAGGCACAGTTCGAATCACACGATTGGCTGACGACGGTACATTGCAGTTCTTGCCCACAGTGCTGGCTGGGACGGACGCTCAGGGCCGTATGCTGTTCAGAGCCATATCAAACGATGGCTTCTCCGTATTCACCATATTGAGCGTCGCCCCGGCTCCCGCCGCATTCGCCATCACCGGCCTGGTACTGGACCCGCAAGTTGCGGAGCCCAACGAGGCTGTCGCTGTCACAGCTCAGATAGCTAACCAGGGCGCGCAGCCCGGCACCCTTGGCATAATACTCAAGGTGAATGGAAAACCGCTGGATACCCTGGACATCACATTGGGAGCGGGACAAAAGGGAGATGTGGTCTTCTACCTGAAGCAGGCAGAAGAGGGTTCGTATCAGATTCAGGTGGAGCAGCAAACCGCCACCCTTGCGGTAGCCAAGAAGCTGCCCCAAGCCGCAATAAGCTACGGGAGCATCAGCGTCTCACCCAAGCAGGTAGCGCCCAAAGAGCCTGTCACCGTGACGGTACAAGTCACTAACAGCGGAGACGCGTCGGGCAAGCTGGACATCCAAGTGCTGCTGAACGATGCCCTGTACCAGGTCACGCCAGTACGGCTGCCAGGAAAGGTAACGGTGCCTGTTAAAGTGATCATATCCCAGGAGCAGCCTGGGCCCTATAAGATCACAATAGGCGGAGTAAGCGACACTTTCATCGTGGCTAAACCCATTGCCAAGGCTGTCATAGGCGTCACCAAACTGGACGTCAGGCCCGCCGCGGTGAAACCAGGCGAGCGTGTGACCATTGTGGCGGCTGTGGCGAACACGGGCGACCTGCAAGGCACCTTCGACGTGCTGCTTCTAATCAACGGAAAACAAGAGGCCAAAGAGACGGTCACACTGGAAGGCAAGGCAATATCCCTTGCCATATTCGATGTCACCAAGAGCGAGCCTGGTACGTACACCGTCCAGGTAGAAACACTCAAAGGTTCCTTCAATGTCCTGCGCGTACCTGTGGCCGTGCTTACCCTGTCAGAGCTCCAGGTATCGCCCCAGGCCGTGCAGGCCGGTGAGCCGGTCACAATTACTGTCAAAGTCACCAACAGTGGGGACGCCGCTGGCAGCAAGACAGTAACGCTAAAGGTCAACGGAGCAGTGAAGGAGACGAAGGATGTGACCATTTCCGCCAGCGCAACGCAGACGGTGAGCTTCACCGTTGCTCGGGACCGTGGGGGCAAATACAACGTTGACGTGGACGGCCAGAACAGCAGCTTTGAGGTCACCTCTGAGCCAAGCGCGGCCGGTGCGCCACTCGGCCTGATAATAGGCATTCTGGCTGCGGTGCTGATAGTAATTGGCGCGGCTGTGTACTTCCTGGTTCTGCGCCGAAAGCCACCGACAGCCTCCGCGTCCTAACGCTGATAGCTCCGGCAGCCAAGACATCGCTCTCCTGCTATCCCCGCCCTATGGCCGCTGAGGGAACAAAGCGATATTCTTGCTTGCCATCATATCCAGCTCATTCTGAGCATGTCGAAGGAGATGAGCGGAGTAGGTTTCGATAGGCCTCCGCCCTGGCTTACCTCGCACCAACTCCAAACAACCTCTGTCCTTTGGGCCTCTGCCCTCCCCTCTACCGATACCATATAATGGATGCACAACTTGGAAGGCAGGTGTCGCCATAGAAGTCGTCCTCAGTGCACCCCGGGGGTTCTGCGCCGGCGTGGTGCGGGCCGTTGACGTCGTGGACCTCTGCCTTCAACGCTTCGGCCCCCCTGTCTACGTACGCCACGAGATTGTCCACAACCCCCACGTTGTCAACGAGCTAAGACAAAAGGGGGCTGTTTTCATCGAGCGCATTGAGGACGTACCCCAAGGACAGACGGTGGTCTTCTCCGCCCACGGCGTGGCCCCTTCAGTATGGCAAGAGGCCAGAGCCAGGGGTCTGCGCATCATAGACGCCACCTGTCCACTGGTAACCAAAGTACACATGGAAGCACTGAAATATGCTCGAGAAGGGTACACCATAATCCTGGTGGGGCATCGCGGCCACGACGAGGTCATTGGCACCATGGGCGAGTCGCCGGACAGGACGGTGCTGGTAGAAACAGCTGAGGATGCGGCAGAAGTCCAAGTGCCAGATCCCAGCCGCGTGGTGGCCCTCACCCAGACTACGCTGAGCTTGGACGATACCAACGAGGTCATCCGCGTCCTGAAGGCACGGTTCCCCGCGCTGGTGACGCGCAATGACATCTGCTACGCCACCACCAACCGCCAGCAGGCAGTGAAAGCAATGGCCCGAGAGGTGGACATGGTGCTTGTCATAGGGGCGCAGAACAGCTCCAACTGCAACCGCCTCAGGGAGACCGCCCAAGCCGCCGGCCTGCCAGCGTACCTGATCAGCGGCACGGAAGAGATCAACACCGCGTGGTTTAATGGCGTGAATCGGGTAGGAATCACGTCTGGCGCATCCACGCCAGAGCGGCTGGTGGCGGAGGTAATAGAAGCGCTGCGTCCTCTTCAGGTGCATACGGTCAAAGTAGCCGAGGAGAACGTGTCCTTCCTGCTGCCAAAGGAGCTACGCTAGGAGCCAGCAGACACCCGTTTCTGGCGCAACTGTGACCCTGTGCTATACTATCCCAACCAATCCGCCAGGAAATACCCGTATGCTCACGGACAAGTACTCCACCCGCCGCTACGACGCGCAAGACATAGCCAGCATAGATACCCAGGTGCTGGAGCACATCCCATTCGATTATCCAGGCTCCGCCACCGACGTGCATTACGAGACTGAGGAGTTCACCGCAGTATGCCCTTGGACTGGCCTACCTGACTTCGGCAGAATGGTTATAACCTACCGTCCACGGTATCGCCTGGTAGAGCTCAAGTCACTGAAGTACTACCTGACATCCTACCGGAACGTGGGCATCCTTCAGGAGCACGCCGTCAACCGCGTTTTGAATGACCTGGTATCACTCGTTGAGCCGGAGTCCATGTCCATAGAAGCCTGGTTCAATGAAAGGGGCGGCCTGCGTACACACGCAAGGGCCCAATATCCCATCTCGTGACATCAGGCATGGCTGATTCCAGCGTCCAACTCTCCCTGGACATTGACCCCGCTCTACTAATTGACATAGAGAAGCACGCCGTCAGCCTGGCTACCGAAGCCGGAACTCTGCTGCTGGACTACTTTCAACGAAAGCTCCAGGTGGAGTTCAAGTCCAAGGGCCAGCGAGACCCCGTTACCGAGGCAGACAAGAAGGCCGAAGAGGTCATTATCGCCGGCATCCAGCGCCGCTTCCCACAGCACGGAATCCTATCCGAGGAGACACCAGAAACCCAAGCCCCAGACAGCGACTTCCTCTGGGTGGTGGACCCTCTCGACGGCACCACCAATTTCATCAACCGTTACCCCTTCTTCGGCGTCTCCCTGGGCGTTCTGTACAAAGGGATCCCCGTGGTGGGGGCAATGTTCACATCGGCGTCTTTAGCTACGGACGGACAGCTACTCCACGCCCGCCGGGGAGGCGGCGCCTTCGCCGGAGATGTCCCCATTCGGGTATACGACGAAAAGGAACCCTCGGCTCGTGCGCTTCTAGCCATGCCGGCCTTTGCATGGAGACAGTTCCACTGGAGGAGAGACCTGAGGCGAACACAGGGGAACGTGCGCATCACAGGCAGCATTGTGTGTGAGCTGGCGCTGGTCGCGTCCGGGGTCTTGCAATACGCCGCCTTCGTCGGCCCAAGGATATGGGATGTAGCTGCGGGCATCATCATTGTCCGGGAGGCAGGAGGTGAGGTGCTGGTACACGGCAGGAACCGTAGGTGGGGCCCCTTGCGATCCTTCCTTGAACCTGCCACCGGCCTTCCCCCGGATGGCGATCTTCGGAAATGGCGCGGCTGGCTGCTGACGGGCAACTCGACTGTGGTTACCCAGACGGGCACAGGTCTGAGGCCCCGTCGCAGGCCATGGCGATGGCTGCGGCAACGGCTGACAAGGCAAACGGGCTAAACCACTGGCCAGGGAACGGACCGGCGTGGGCCAGGGAACGGAAAGCGGCCACTCCGCAACAAAGCCTCCACTCGGCGACAGAAGGCCTCCACCTCAAAGGCGCTGAGCAGAGGAGCAAGCTGTTCGCCGAAGCCTCCAGGCTCTGGGAACCGTTCCATAAGATGGCTCAGGTCTTTCAGTACAGGTTCAGGTACGTGGTCCCCGGCGAAGTCCCAGATTACGGTACGCAGCTTTGGCTCGTCGTGGAAGGTGATGCCGTGGTCTATGGCCCAGATACATCCTTCAAGGCCCAGAAGACAGTGGCTGGCCTTGCGGTCAGCGTTGTTGGCTATTACGTCAAAGGCACACAGTTGGAGCATCTCCTCTCGGTGTGCCTCTCTCAGTGTAAAGTAGTTAGCCGCTGGGTCCAGCTCCACAAAGAGCTGCACCGAACCTATGCCGTGGACACCATTTCGGATCACAGTAGGCGGCACAAAGCCCCAGACCAGGGCTTCGCTCAGGAGATAAGCGGCGTACTCCCGTAGATAGAGGGTGCCTGCTGGAAAGTCCCCCAATGGCGCCTCTCCACTCTGGGGTTTATATACCACTCGGCGCTGGCCCCGGACGCTGTCGGAAACCTTCGCATAGAACGTATAGTTAGAACCAGCGGGCGCCAGGTGATAGTCATCCATCCTACCCCGGGCCAGCAGGTCCATCAATTCTGCAGAGAAGTCAGGGCGCTGGGCTTTTTGTGGCCTATGCTCCACGGGAAAGCCACCTCTGAACTACGGTTGTTGCTGAATGCCACATTTACGGAAGAAGCTGTTGGCCATGATAGGCTTTGACCTAGAAGTCATTGATCTCACCCACTAAGTCCCCTCTCCGCGCCTAAGAGGGGGCGTTTTGAATCTGTGGGAAACCCCCAGTCCCCTGCCAAATGGGCTTCGCCCCTCTGGACTCCCCTCTTCCAGCAGCCTTCTAGGCTTCTGGCATCTTATGGCCGTTGTGCCTGGGACACACATGGGGTTCCGCCCCCATGGGAGCCCCGCAAAGAGGACAGGGCGGCCTGCCTGCCGCACATACGACAAACGCCTCGTCCGCCAGAGAGTCTATCTGGTCGCTGGTAGCCACAAGACTTACCTCTGGAATGGCATCCTCCTCACTTTCAGTATCATAGCCCGCAATTATGTAAAGAGCCGTGCCATCGTCATATCCTATGGCCATCTTGCCCACCTGGAACTCCACCAAGCTACCTGCCCCAGAAGAAGCGTCGGCCAGGCTTCCAGAAGGAGCATTCGATCTGGCGCGTGCCCTGCCCCGCTCCTCCACTGTGGCGATGATGCGCTTGATAGCCACGCCCAGATTGAAGAGCTGCTCCTTTCCCAGCCACAGCACAGCCAATCCGCCATTGCGAGCCTCTGCCACAAGGCGAAAACGCCGCGACCCCGGCTGGCCAATGGCCTCGGCCTTCAAGCTGGAAACACGGCCCATTTCATGCTGAGCTTCAGTCATGTACGCTGTCCACGCGCTCCGGCACCGCCGCTCATGAGTGTAGACTCACTGTAGAAGCGCCCGTTTGCTCTTGTCAAGGAGGTGAACATAGACAATGTAGAGCGGCAGCGCATCCTGGAAACACCCACCGCATTCGTCGTCCCAAAGGGCTATCACACCCTTCCCCTGCACGAGAGACGAAAATAGACAGTTGGCGCAGGAACACGCATCATTTCTGGCTGTTTGTGACGTTTTACGTCACCCCCTGGGACTTTGTGAAACCATTCACATTGCCAAAAACTTGACAATACCGAAAGCTTCAATTAGCATTACCCAATTACACAAAGCACTTTGTCGCCACTCCAAACTTGCTCCGGCGACAGTACGTATCTAGGCCAACGACAGGTGCCCTTGGTGTTTCCAAAATCCTTAGCATCCACTTAGAGGGAGAACACATGAAGAGCCTTAGCTTACACCGCCCTTGGCAGTCCCTGATGGCCGCTTCCCTCATCCCACTTCTGGCCTTCTTCTTGGCCTGCGGTCCTGGCGAAGAGCCTACGCCCACACCCGCCCCTACTAAGGCTCCCGCTGAAACTCCAACTGCAACTGCCATAGCGGGGCCTGCGGCCACCGCCACACCCACCCGCCCAGGGCCTGTAGCCATACCAACACCTACTTCAGTGGTAGTGGCTGCGCCAACGGCCCTGCCAGGTGAGCAGCCCAAAAAGGGCGGCATGCTGAACTTTGTTGTAGGCACTTTCACGCCCAACTTTGACCCACAACTATTGTCGGTTACACCTGAATACTACACCGCCACCGGCAAGCTGTACCTCAACCTGTTCGTCAATTACGATGGCCAGAATGTAGAGTGCGAGATCTGCAGTGAATGGCACTTGGAAGACAGCGGGAAGTCCATGGTTTTCACCCTGAAGCCAGGCATCAAGTTCCACAACGGCCAGGAGCTCACATCCGCTGACGTGGCCTACTCCCTAAAGATGGTCATGGGAGAAATCGATGGCGTGGTTTCGCCGCGCGCCGGCGTGTTCAAGGAGTACGTGAAGTCCATTGAGACGCCAAGCAAGTACGTGCTGCGGCTCAATCTCATACATCCTTCTGTTTTCGTACCCAAGATTCTGGCCGTTAGCTCCGCATCCATCTACCGTGCCGGAACCACACGCGAAGACCTCAAGAAGGCAGATTCCGGGGCAGGCCCCTTCATTGTCAAACAGATAGTATCAGGGTCCAGCTGGGACCTTGTGCGCTACCCAGACTACTTCAAGGCGGGCCAGCCCTATCTGGATGGAATCAATATTACCTATGTGGCTGATCCAAACACACGCGTGGCCGCATTCTTTACGCACAAGGTCGAGTGGATCAGCAACAAGCAGGAACAGTACCGGCCTCAGCTTCTCAAATCGAAGGACGCAGGAACGATTCGGTTGGTCCCCGAACTGGGAGGGTGCGGCCCCCACTTTGCCAACATGAACGTCACCAAACCTCCTTTCAACGACATTCGCATGCGGAAGGCAGTGAACCTGGCCATAGACCGGACGAAAATCGCCACTGCGATGTACGGCGCCGACTGGTCAGAGCAACTGCTTTACTTTGACCAGGGCATGGAGTATGCCACACCCAAGGAGCAGATATGGAATATAGTCCCTGGGTGGGGGACCGGCGCTAAGAAGCAGCAGGAGATTGAACAGGCCAAGCAACTTGTGAAGGATGCCGGCTACCCTACCGGCCTGGACATAGACCAGATGGCCAGGGGACCCTTCACCGGCAGCGGCTATACCAACGGGCATGAGGTGTTGCAGCAAGAGCTAAAGGATATAGGCATACGCACCACTCTTTCGGTTGTGGACCCAACGGTGCATGCTGACCGCATGGCCAGGCTGGACTACCTTATCCAGTGGTACATCTTCTGCATGACGACCAGGGATGCAGATGAGGTGGTCGGCCAATACTGGGTTACGGGCGGCGCCCGGAACACCACGGGCTATAGCAACCTGGAAGTTGACAAGCTCTATGTCCAGATGTCGTCGGAGCTGGACCTAGCCAAGCGCAAGGCGTTCTTCCTTCAGATACAGGACATCATAGTCCTGAAGGATGTGGCCTACGCTCCTACACCGCAACAAGATGCCGATATCTGGATATGGCCTCGGGTACAGGGCTTTATGATACCTATGACTACACACTCTAGCTCTGGATTCCACCGCGCAGACCGCATCTGGTTCAAGGATTAGCGAAGCCAGGGCAGAAACAGAAAGCTATTTCGGAGGCCGGCCACGGTAGGGAACAGGCCGGCTTCCATGATACGTACAGTGGTTGGATGGCATCTCAGCCACGGGCCATTTCGTAGGGGCCAGTCAGGAGACGCACAAACTTTGAGTAAATACATATTGCGGCGTCTGCTCCTCATGATTCCAACACTCTTCTTCGTGACGGTGGTGGTGTTTGTGATATTGAGGGTCCTCCCTGGCGATGTAGCCCTACTGATCCTCAGCGGCGATACAGGAGCGTCGCACATATCTTCATATTCCTTGGATT
>SHYF01000025.1 GCA_009692985.1 Dehalococcoidia bacterium | reverse complement strand
ATCCTGCCTTCCGAAACGTCCCATTCATTCTGGAGGTGCCAGGCTTCGAGAATAAAGGGCCGGACAAGAAGAACATGGACATACTCAAGGAGCTGAGGCAGCGGGCTGGGCTACGGGGGTAACCGTCCATTAGTGCTTGAAAAGGAGGAGTCCAGTGGGGCGAAGCCCCGGAGCCTGCCCTGCGTGAGCCGAAGCCCTGAGCGAAGCGAATGGGGAAGCCGAAGGGGTGGGGGTCTGGGGGTATCCCCCAGATTTCTCTTTCACCCCCCTTCCTGGCCAGAGCCTGTCCTTGAGCGTAGCGAAGGAAAGGGGGACAGGGGGATGGTCGATAGAATGGTCCGTCTCTCTCTGCGGGAGTTTGAACGCCTGGTGCTAAAGGCCCTGGATGGCCTTCCGCCATCTATCCGGCAGAGGATGGACAACGTGGACGTGGTGGTGGAGGAGTGGCCGAGGCCGGATGATTTAGAGGAGGCTGGCCTGGACGACAGGCACGACCTCTTTGGCCTATACCAGGGCATTCCACTTACCGAGCGGACCCACTACGACATGGCCCTTCCCGATAAGATCACCATCTTCCAGCGTCCCATCGAGGCGGCCTGCGCCACCCGTGCCGACGTGGTCAACGAGGTTCGCGTTACGGTCATCTACGAGGTAGCCCACCACTTTGGCCTGTCTGACGCCGAGCTAGAGCACACCGAGTACGGGTAGGCAGGTGATGAAAAACTCCTTTGACCATCCCCCTAGCCCCCTTCCTGGCCAGGAAGGGGGCTAGAAAGAAAAAGTCTGGGGGGACACCCCCCAGTTCCCCCGCTAGGAAGGGCTTCGCCCTCCCTGGACTCTCCCTTGTTAGCAACCTGCTAGCACCCTTAGCTTGCTGAGGTACGGGCCTACTTAGCCAGCTCCTGGATTGTCACTTCTATGAGCTTGCTACCTGGGAACCCTGGGTTCCGGCTGGGGTCCCTGGGGTTCAGCGCCTTCACCACGTCCATGCCCTTTGTCACCTTCCCAAACACAGTATGCTTGCCGTTCAGGTGGGGCGTGGGTACGTAGGTGATGAAGAACTGGCTTCCGCCGGTGTGTGGCTGCCCAGTGTTGGCCATGGAGATGACGCCTAGCTCGTGAGTCAGGTCTGTGAACTCGTCGGCTATGGTGTAGCCGGGGCCGCCGCTGCCGCTCCCCGTGGGATCGCCGCCCTGGGCCATGAAGTCTGGGAGAACACGATGGAATGTCGTGTTGTTGTAGTACCCTCGCTGCGCCAGGTTCACAAAGTTGTTGACCGTTATGGGCGCCTTCTTGGCGTTCAACTCTATAACTATGTCGCCCTTATCCGTGCGCAGGGTGGCGACATACTGCTTGGTGGCGTCAATGGTCATGGGGAAAGCCTCCTTATACTGTACGGTTAGCGTAAACTCCGGCACGGACGTTGGCGTGGGTGTAGGAACGATGCCGCACGCAAGCAGTAGCAACGGCGAGAGCAGAAGCAGAGTAAGAAGCAGCCAATTACGTGCCATTACAGGTATACCCTCCTGATTTTGCGCACTGCCGCAATGCGCTCCTCCGCCAGGTGGTCTGCTGCCCGGGCCGTGGATATGCCTTGCTTCTTGGAGATGGCGATGACCCGCTGGATGGTCTCGTAGATACGGGCGGTTTTCTCTCTGGAAGCATCTTCGCTATAGTTGGTGCCGACCTCGCAGGAGATGTTGATTACACCGCCCGCGTTCACTATGTAGTCTGGCGCGTAGACGATGCCCCTCTTTTGAATGGCGTCGGCGTCCTCTAGCTCCAAGAGCTGGTTGTTGGCGGAGCCGCACACAATCCTGCACCGGAGGCGCGGGATTGTGTTGCTGTTGAGTATGCCGCCCAGGGCGCACGGGGCGAATATGTCGCAGGCGGCGCTGAATATGTCGTCGGGTCCCACGATCTGCACTCCAGGGTACTGCCTGGCACGGGCCAGCGACTCTTCGTTGATGTCGGCTACGATAAACTTGACCCCTTCCTCTTTCTTCAGGATGTTCTCTACCAGCGCAGTGGCCGTGTGCCCGAATCCCTGGATGGCTATGGTACGGCCCGCTAAGGAGTCGCTGCCCCATGCCTCTTTGGCGCAGGCCCGCATACCCTGGTATACCCCGAAGCCTGTCATGGAAGATGTGTCGCCGCTGCCTCCCAGGGATATGGGCAGGCCCGTGACATGGGAGGTCTCCTGTGCAATCTGTTCCAGATCATGGAGGGTAATGCCCACGTCTTCGGTGGTGATGTAGCGGCCACCCAGGCTCTCCACAAACCTGCCGAAGGCACGCATCAGCGCCTCGGACTTGTCCTTGCGGGAGTCCGCCATGATGAGGCCCTTGCCGCCGCCGAAGTTGAGTCCTGCCGCCGCCGACTTGTATGTCATGGCCCGGCTCAACCGGAGTACGTCCATCACAGCGGCATCCTCCGTGGGATGGGGCCACACGCGTACGCCACCCAACGCGGGGCCCAAGGTAGTATCGTGAATGGCGATGAAGGCTTTCAAGCCAACGCTGGCATCTGTGTAGACGCTGAACTGCTCGTGCCCGTATCGCTCCATGTACTCCAGGACGTTCATGTCTTTGTCTCCGTTAGCTATCGCTGTGGTCAGGACAGGGGAAGCAGCCTGCGATACCATAGAGTATACGCCCTAGCGGGCTTGACGAAAAGCGTAGCTTGGCCATTGGCCTGAGAATATGTTTTTGTAGGCGACTGACCCCGTAGGGGCGCAAGGCCTTGCGCCCCTGCTAGAGGGTGCTAATGCCGCCGTAGGCCAGCCTCAGTCCCACCAGGAGTAGGCCGGCGGCGAGAGCGCGAGCAACCCACACCGTGCTTATCCGCTGGGAGATTCGCGCTCCAATCTGGCCTCCTATCACTGCGCCCACAGTAAGGGCCAGGGCAGTTGCCCAGAGGCCATGAATGTCCCCTTCCAGTATGTTGGTGATATTAGCTACACCAGATGTCCCTATCAACATGAACTGAGAGGTGGCAGTCGCCACGAGGATGGGGATGCCCAGCAGATATACGAAGACAGGCACCCCGAAGATGCCGCCGCCCACTCCCAACATGCTTGCCAAGAAGCCGATGATGAAGGTAATGCCTGCTCCTGGCCCCAGCCTGACTGCGTACTCATACACGGTCCCGCGGCTGTCCACCAGGTGTCGTGGAGAACCGCTGGAAGCCACACGGGCCTGGGCCGGCCTGCGTGGCCGGGCGAAGATGTAAAGAGACACAATTACCAGCAGGATGCCGAATACCACTTGGAATGGGCCGCGATCAATGTGGTTGACTAGCCGGGCGCCTACTACCCCCCCCGGCAGGGTTGCCACCAGGAATACCAGGCCGGTCCTGTAGTCGATGCGGCGGAGCCTTGCGTAAGCTATGGCTCCCGATACCCCGTTGGAGAACACTGCTATCAGCGAAACGGCAGTTACCACAGCAGGGCTCAGAGATCTATCGAAGAAAAGCAGGAACGGCACGATAATAAATCCGCCGCCAGCGCCTATGAGCGCGCCCCAGGTGCTAGCTATGAGCCCCAGGCCCGCAAGCTCCAGGAATCTGATCCAGTCCAAAGGCACCTTCGTATGGTTTACTGACGGTCAAGAGGCAGGAGATAAACTATATCACTTTGCGGCCTCTTATGGCACGTTTGATAGGCGTTGAATAGAGGTTTTTTGGGCTTGTGCCGTAGCCCAAAGGACTTTTAGACACAGAAGGTGAACGCCCGGTCTTCGGGGTTGGTGCCCGCTGCCTAGCAGGCTGCTGAAAAACCCTTTCGACTATCCTCCTGTCCCCCTTTCTGCCGGGAAGGGGGGAGAAATCATGTCTGGGGGACACCCCCAGACCCCCGTCAGAGGGGGCATGGCCCCTCTGAACTCCTTTTTTCCGCACCCTGCTACTCTAGCCCAGCATCGTGCTTGACCTGCCGCAGGACAGCAACGAAGCTGGCCTCTGTGAGTCGGCCAGTGTTATGGTTGCGTGGGCTGGGGTGGTAGGAGGCAAACAGCACCGGCGGGCCGGCAGGCATCTCGTAGCGTGCGCCGTGGTGGAAAGCAAGCCTGACGGGCTTCTCCACCTGTTGCGAGACCAGCCGCAGGTAGCTTTCGAACGCGGTTCGTCCCAGCGCCAGGACAACACGCACCGACTGCAGCAGGGCTAGTTCCTGCGCCATGTAAGGAGCGCAGTTGGCCAGCTCTTCGCGCGTTGGCTTGTCAGCGGGAGGCGCACACCGCAAGGCTGCTGTCAGATACAGCCCTTGCAGCTTCAGGCCGTCGTTGCGGTGTTCCGAGGTGGGCTGGCTGGATAGTCCAACTTGGTGTAGTCCTTGCATCAGGAACCTGGCCGAGGCGTCGCCGGTGAAAATTCTGCCGGTGCGATTGCCGCCGTGAGACGCCGGGGCCAACCCGATGGCCAATACTTTGGCGTTGGTGTCTCCAAAGCTGGGCACGGGGCGGCTCCAGTAGTCCCACGTCTCATAGCTACGGCGCTTCACAATGCCAACTTGCTCCCTGTATGCCACCAGGCGCGGGCATTGGCGGCATAGGGTGATCTGATCTTGCAAGGCTTGCAGGGGATGTGCTGCCATTCTCTCCACTGTGCGGCCCAAGAAACCTGAATGTTAAGGATCGCCCTTCGACAAACCCTTCGCTTCGCTCAAGGGCTCCGGCTCAGGGCGAAATGAACTTGGCCCCCCGTTCGTGGTGAGCTTGTCGAACCACGAACGGGGGGCGCCGGCAGCCAGGATTATGCGATGGACCAGCGATATAGAAGCTAGGTGGAAGCGGGATGGCGAAGGTGGCCTACAATTGCGTGGGCCAGCACCATCAGCGCCAGCACGACTACAATCAGGACCAAGGCTGGGCTATCTCCGAAGACGGTGGCCCTGAAAATCAGGAAGCTGTAGCCAGCGGCCCCGCCCCAGAGTGATGGGTGGTGACCAGAGGCGCGAGCAATGAACATGACAACGCAGCAAGTGGCCACAGCCAGCCAGAATGTGAACGGAGGAAGGAGGGCCATGGTAATTCCCACCAGGGTGGCCATCCCGTCACCACCACGAAAGTGCGTGAAGACGGATCGCCAGTGTCCTACCAGAGCGGCCGTGCCAGGAAGGAGAATGGCAGCGCCGTCCACCCCCAGGCGATCGGAGACCGCAACGGTGAGGATGCCTTTCGCCACATCTCCCCAGAAAACCGCGCCGCCATGCCAGAAGCCCACGCTGCGTACCACGTTGGCGGCTCCTGCCAGCCCCGTCCCTACGGAGAATATGTCCACACCCCGCCGGCGGCTTACCAGGGCAGCCAATGGAATGGAGCCCAGAATATAGCCCACGAGGATTGCCAGAATCAGCGGATATAGGGTTGATGCGGAGAGTGTCATGGCAGGATCATTCACCTACATAAAGCGGCGTCCCCACTGTGCCTTGACAGCGGACACACTAATTGTAGCGGTTTTGCGCCTCTGGCGTAAGGGGGGACATGGCAATTGCCCGGCCGCATGATGGGCTGAGAGGTTGTGTGCATTTGTTCCTTCCCCCCTTGTGGGGGAAGGTTAGGATGGGGGGAGCCAGGTCACGGCCTGACAGTTCACCGCCACCTTAGTCCTCCCCCATCAAGGGGGAGGAAAAACCCACAAGCTCTGAGTTTGGTTTACCAGCAAATGCACTGTGGCGTGCGGATCAGCTGTCCTTTAGCATCTGCCGCAATACGTATTGCAGCAGACCTCCGTTTCTATAGTACTCCACCTCTATGGGCGTGTCTATGCGTACGCGGGCCTTGAATGCCACCGGGCGGCCATCCTCTCGCCGGGCGCGCACATCTACGGTGGCTCCTGGCAGAAGCTCCCCCGCAATGCCAGCTATGTCATAGGTCTCAAACCCAGTGAGGCCCAGCGACTCCCTGGTTTGCCCGGGCATGAACTGAAGGGGCAGAACGCCCATGCCTATCAGGTTGGTGCGGTGGATGCGCTCATAGCTCTGGGCCACCACCGCCCTCACTCCCTGAAGGTATGGCCCCTTGGCAGCCCAGTCTCGGGAGCTGCCGGCCCCGTATTCCTTGCCTGCCAGGACAACCAGAGGCACGCCCTCTGCCTGGTAGCGGAGCGAGGCATCGTAGATGCTCATCTCCTGGCGGCTGGGCAGGTGTACCGCCGCACTGCCTTCCGCATTGGGTACCATCTGGTTGCGCAGGCGTACGTTGGCAAAGGTGCCCCGTACCAGGACGTTGTGATTGCCGCGCCGCGCCCCGTAGGTGTTGAAATCCCTGGGTGCCACTCCCTTACTAATGAGGTACTTCCCAGCCGGGCTCTTGGCAGCAATATCGCCGGCGGGCGAAATGTGGTCCGTGGTGATGGAATCCCCCAGGACGGCCAGAACGCGAGCGCCCGCGACATCGCGCACAGGCGGCGGCTCCTGCGGCAAATTCTCGAATATGGGTAGCTCCTGGACGTAGGTGGAGTCGGCGTCCCATTCGTACAGGTCTCCTGAAGGCACCGGCAGGCTGTTCCACCGCTCGTCGCCCTCAAACACCTTGTCGTACCGCTTGCGGAACATCGCGGGCTTGACCGCTTTGGACACCGATTCTTTGATCTGCTCTTGTGTCGGCCAAATATCCCGAAGGTACACGCCCTGGCCGTTAGGATCGTGTCCCAGGGGTTCTTTGGCAAGGTCAATGTCAACGGTGCCGGCCAGAGCATACGCCACAACAAGCATGGGCGAGGCCAGGAAGTTTGCCTTTGCCTGCGGATGGACGCGGGCCTCAAAGTTCCTGTTGCCGCTGAGCACCGCGGCGGTCACAAGGTCGTGCTCCGTCACTGCCTGGGCCACGGCCTCGGGCAGTGGGCCGCTGTTGCCGATGCATGAGGTGCAGCCGTGGCCAACAATATGGAACCCCAGCGCCTCAAGATATGGCATTACTCCAGCTGCCGCCAGGTAGTCGTCTACCACCTGAGAGCCAGGCGCCATGCTGGTCTTGACCCACGGTTTCGTGTCCAGGCCGCGTTCCACTGCGTTCTTGGCCAGAAGCCCTGCCCCCACCATTACAGATGGGTTGGATGTGTTGGTGCAGCTGGTTATGGCGGCGATTACAACGACGCCGTGGTCCAGGAGAACTGATTGGCCACCAAGGCTCACCGGGACGCCCCGCTGCTCGTGACCGGTCTGATGGCTGCCACTCGGCGCCGCTGTAGCCGGCTTGTGGTAGACATTGTCCAGGGCCACCTGGAACGACCGTTTCATCTCCGTGAGCGGGACGCGGTCTTGGGGCCGGCTTGGCCCCGCCAGGCTGGGTACCACGGTAGACATATCCAGCTCCAGCTTGTCGGTGTATTCAGGCTCAGGGGTGACATTGGTGCGGAATAGCCCTTGTGCCTTGGTATACTTCTCTACTAGCTCAACAGCGGCAGGGCGGCGGCCCGTGGCCGCAAGGTAGTCCAGCGTCACCTGGTCTACTGGGAAGAGGCCTGCCGTGGCCCCGTACTCGGGACACATGTTGGAGATGGTGGCGCGGTCTGGCAGGGCCAGTTTCGACAGTCCCTCGCCGTAGAACTCAACAAACTTGTCCACAACGCCGCGGGCCCGCAGCATCTGGGTTACGGTGAGGACCAGGTCGGTGGCCGTGGTGCCCTCTGGCAGTTCGCCCGTCAGCTTGAAGCCTACTACCATGGGCAGAAGCATGTAGTAGGGCTGGCCCACCATCACCGCCTCGGCCTCAATGCCTCCCACACCCCAGCCCAGGACGCCCAGGCCGTTCACCATTGTGGTGTGGGAGTCCGTCCCCACCACTGTGTCTGGAAAGGCGACCGTGTTGCCCGCCTTTTTCTTGGTGCCCACGACGCTGGCCAGGTACTCCAGGTTCACCTGGTGGACTATCCCCGTGCCTGGCGGCACAACTCGCATGTTCCGAAATGCCTTTTGTGCCCACTTCAGCAGGCTGTACCGCTCGCCATTGCGTTCGTATTCGCGTTCTACGTTTTGGGCGAATGCGTACTGAGTGCCAAAGTAGTCCACCTGCACAGAATGGTCTATTACCAGGTCCACTGGAACTCTTGGGTTGATGCGTTTGGGGTCGCCGCCCATACGTTTCATTGCCGAACGCATACTGGCCATGTCCACAATGGCCGGAATGCCGGTGAAGTCCTGGAGCAGCACCCGGGCCGGCATGAATGGGACCTCCCGACGGGATAGCTCTCGGGTGTTCCACCCGGCGACGCCGAGCACATCCTGTTCAGTGACCAGCTTGGCGTCGTAGTTCCGCAACATATTCTCTAGGAGAATGCGTATGGAGAAAGGCAGGCGGTCCAGGTGCGTGACGCCGGTTTCCTCCAGGCGGCTCAGCCGGAAGTACGTCACTGGCCCCTGGCGAGTGGTGATGGTGCTCTGGGCGCCGAACTGGTCGTGACTGGTCATCCATTCCTCCCTGCAAGCTGATTGATACCAGATTATCCTACTGCCTCGGCGCTCCTATCGCAAGCTGCCGCATTCATAGAATCCTCGTAGAGCATCTGGGGGTGGATGTTGCCTCCCCAGATTCTTCGCTGCGCTCACAACGACATCGTGCAGAGCCTGTTGATTGACCGCGCTAGGTCAAAACCAGCGCCGGAACCACTCTTTCTCGAATAGCACCTTGCCGGCGTGCCAGTAGCGAGTGGGCTGGTGGAGCTTGATCTCCGGTCTGGGTTCGGCGTAGAAGTTGCCGCGGCCAAGCCCAGCCTGTCCACCGCCCACTTCTACGAAGCATTGGCCATGGCCGTCAAAGGCTCCATCACTCCCCTGGCCGGTGACCCTGGCCGCGATTGTCTGGGCCACTGCTTCCGCCTCGCCATGGGCGAAGACGCCCGCCTTGGGAAGAGACATGCCAGCAGCCACAAGAGGTATGCCCGTCACGTCGCCGATGGCATACACGCCTGGGAACTTGGTCTCCATGGATTGGCGGTTCACTGGCACCCAGCCACTCTCCCCTGTTAGACCGGCCTCCCGCACCACTGTGGGCGCTACGTGGGGCGGAATGTAAACCAGGAAGTCATAGCGGGCCTGCGCTCCGTTGGCGAAGTGTAACGTCTTGGTAGAGCTGTTGACCTCAGTGACCTGGTGCTGGGGATGGTACGCGATCTCCCGTTCCTCCAGGAGTTGTCTCACCCCAGCCGACACCACCGGCCCAGCTACCGGCATGGGGCCTGGCTCTGGGGTGTAGAGGCTCACGGAAACGCGGTCGCGCAGCTTGTGTTTGCGCAGGTCGTAGTCCAGGAGCATGGCCGCCTCGTTGGGGGCTGCCGGACACTTGTAGGGCATTCGGGCGACGAGCACCACCACCGTCCCTTCCGTCACACTCTTGCGTTGGTCTCGGATAGCCGTGGCTCCTTTCAGAGAGTAGAGGTTGTGGCCCGCCTGGGCCAGGCCAGGAACCAGCTCTGGTGCAAGCTGAGCGCCCAGGGAGACCACCAGGAAGTCCGCCCTCAGCTCCTTGCCATCCACCTGCACCACCTTCTGTGCTGGGTCAATCTTTTGCACCTGTCCGCGGACCACCTGGATGCCTTTTCGTTCCAGTAGAGTCAGGCTCCTCACTATGCTATCAGGCTCACGGAGCCCCACCTGTAGCCATAGAAGGGATGGCCAGAAGATGTGCTTGTCATCCCTGTCCACCAGGATTACATGGTGCTCTTTCCCAAGCCGCTGGCGCAGCTCGCTGGCCGCCACTAATCCGCCGACGCCACCACCCAGGACAACGATGTTTTTTCCTGCCATGCTATGCCCTCCTTGTTTCCTTAGGCATGTAGTCTAACATTTTACAGCAGTGGTGGTCACAATCCCTCACCCTCCTTCGACTTCCCAATTCGCTTCGCTCAGGGCTTCGGCTCACTCATGGCAGTCTCCGGGACATTCCCCTCTGGACTCTCGTTGAGATGGGGTCAGCAATGGCGGGGCCGAAAGCCGTACCATGTGCGAAATACTCCGCGTGCCGGCAATATGCTTGACACAAGAGGCTGTTAGAGAGAGTATGCCTCGTATGAGGAAATGGATTGCCATCGTGACGTCTCGCCTTGACCTGTGGCTGGTGGCGGCAGTGGCGTTGGGAGCATGGCTGCGCTTCAGCCGGCTTGGCGACTTTGACAACCAGTACTACACGGCCACCGTGGTATCCATGCTCCAAAGCCCCGCCAACTTCCTATTCGGCTCCTTTGACCCCGGCGGCGTGGTCATGGTGGACAAACCTCCCTTCTCCTTCTGGGTGCAGTCCATTCCAGTTGCCGTGTTCGGCCCCAGCAGGTGGGCTGTGGTCCTGCCCCAGGCGGTAGTAGGCACCCTTGCTATTCTCATCCTGTACCTGGCCATCAGGCCGGCTTTCGGGCGCGTTGCCGCGGCTGCCAGCGCCCTGGCCCTGGCCGTGGTTCCTACCAGCGTGGTTATAGACAGCCGGAACGAGCCGGACTCATTGCTCTCCTTCGTGCTGCTGCTGGCGGCGGTTTCGGTGATGCTGGCCGCGAAGACAGGGAAGCGGCGATGGCTAATTACATTTGCCTTGTTGATGGGAGTGGCGTTCAACATCAAGATGTTGGTGGCCTTCGTGCCGTTGCCTGCCTTTCTGCTCTATTATCTGCTGGCCAGCAAGCAGCCTTTCCGCCGCGTGGCTATCCGCACCGCCTGCGCTGTCGGCCTGTTGCTGGTGGTGGCTTTCTCCTGGGCCACAGTAGTGGCCCTCACGCCCGCGGACCACCGCCCGTACGTGGGATCCACCCGGGATAACTCCATCTGGACGCTGGTGTTCAAGTACAATGGCCTGAACCGGTTCACATCATTCATTGGCCCACGACCTGGGCCGACCGGGGGACAGCTCCCTCAGGGCGTTCAGCCAGGCGTCGTACCTGGGCAAGGGCAGGGATACCCTTCTCAGCCAGGCGGTGCTCAGCCTCAGCAGCCATCTACGACTGCTCCTGCGCGAGACCTGGGCCTTCTGTCGCTGTTTACAGCGCGACTGGCTAGCCAGACAGGGTGGCTGTTGCCCGTGGGTCTTTTCATGCTCCTGGTGAACGTAGTGCCTCTCCTGGGTGAAAAGGTCTACAAACGGTCTGCGGCGCTCCTGGAGCTGCTCCGAGAAAGCCCCACCGCCTCTCAAACTGTTCTGTGGGCTGGGTGGTTTGCCACAGCGGTGGTGGTGTTTGGCCTGGCCGACTCCACCACAACTCATCCGTACTACCTGGTTGGCCTGGCCGTGCCACTGGCGTCGGTATGCGGCGTGGGTTTACATAATCTATGGCGCGCCTACCGAGAGACGAGGGCGCTGGCATGGCTGCTGCCGTTGGCCTTGGTTGGTGTTGTGCTCTACCAGGTCCTGAGCGCTCGTGGAGTGGTGGCAGACTGGGCTGCGGCCCTGGTATTGGTGCTGATGCCCATTGCTGTTTTGGGCCTGGCCGTGGGAGCTTGGAGGGGAGTCGCTGTTTCGCCATTGGCGAACGCGTTCGTGGTGTTGGGCGCTATCGCCGTGCTGGTCGTACCTGCTGCCAGCGCCATCAATTTCGGTGGCCCTATAGCCGGTCCCGCTGCTGGACAGGCGAGGCCACCCGGGCCAGCGGGGCCCGCCGGCGCAAGTCCGGAGGGCGAGCGCGTAGGTCTGGTCTCTTCATTTCTACGGCAGCAGGGCGACGCAGGCTCTGTGTTTGCTGTGGGCGCTGTAAGTGCCCGCGAGGCCGCTCCGTTCATTATCGCGGGAGTTCCAGCCCTGGCCATCGGCGGCTTCTCCGGCAATGACCCCATCTTCACTCGAACTTCATTCCAGCGCATGGTGGAACGGGGAGAGTTGCGCTACTTCCTGATGCCAACACAGCGGCTCACTGGGGGTGCAGGCCCTGGTGGCATCCAGCCACAGGATGCCATTCTTGGTGAAATACGCCGGACATGGGAGGACGTATCTGCCGGCGCTCGAATGATGCCTGGCACCCTGTACAGGTTCAGAGGCTAGCGTCTTCCGTCGTCGCTTCGGGGCACTGAAGCCTGGGTGATCAATACTCTTGCCAGGACAGGATCTGTATCTGCCCGCTGGCCGCGGTGTACTGGATGCGGGAGCGAACGGTGCCGTCAGAGGAAATAGACAGGATATCGTAGATTACCATGGAACCCCTGTCTTCTTCCCTGCCTTCGCCACGGACCGCACCCTCTTTGCGGTCACTATCGACGACAGCAGCTACTGGCACGTTTTTGCGCTCACTTTCGGGTACTCCTACACGCGCATTTACCGCTCGGCCGACGCTGGACAGAGATGGATGGACTTGGGCCTAGGCCCAAGTCTGCCCTCACTGGCGGCCAGTGCGACGGCCTTCGCTTTGGGCATTGCCTTCGCCCTGGTGCTGGCGGGCGCTCTCCTGGTCACCAGGAACATTGGCGGTCTGGGCCGCGTGGTCGGCTGGTGGCGTCCCTTGTGGGCTGTCACAGGGCTCGGGACAGGGGGCTTGCTTATCCTGTGGGGCCTTGTCGATGACTCGACGAGGCTTGTCTATGTGGGCGGGGCCAACATAGCGCTGCTGGCGTTGGGGCTCGTTGGCCCGCTGGTGAGCAAGCGACTGGCAGGCACACACCAGCCCAGGCCTTAGAAAGTTCGTGTAGTGTTCACGCAGGCCCACCGCCAGCGACTCGAACGCTGTCGGTCCAAGTCTCATGCCGAGAGATCTATGGCTAACTCAAAAGTTCTTGCTTCTGTACGGTATGCTGGGCTGTCGGGGATTCGGACCAACGTCATTGCGAGCGAGTCCTCGGGCAAAGCAATCTGGCGGGGTGAAAGTTGCTGAGTCCCTGACGTACTATTCCAATCAGACCATGCCTAGCTGATTGCCCACCCTTCACAAATACCGCACAAACCTGTTCTTCTTGTCCACCAGGATAACCTTTGCTTTCAGCGGCCCTTCTGCCAGCTCAAAGCCCATGATGATTATCTCTTCGCCAACCTTGATCAGGTGCGCCGATGCACCGTTCAGCCTGATCATCCCAGATCCTCGCTCTGCAACCATTACGTAGGTCTCTAGCCGCGCGCCGGACGTGTTGCTTGCCAAGAGCACCATCTGCCCCGGCCACAGGCCAGTTCTTTCGATCAAATCTTCGTCAATGCTAATGCTGCCCACGTAGTTCAGGTCTGCCTCCGTCACGGTGGCCTTGTGTATCTTCGAACATAGAACCCATCGTGTACCCAATTTTGCTCTTTACTCCTCGCTGATTAGTTCAATCGGCCTACATTGCTGACGCAGCCTGGCCTCCTAGGAGGCCAGAGTGGCAAGCCTCATTATCTACCAACGTGCCAGTGAAGGCAAAAATCAGTCCCAGGCTACAGTGCCTGCCGCCCCGCAAAGCCGGTGTCCAACTCGTGCCAGAAGCCGATGCGCTCCTCGCCCACCAGCCAGCACAGGCACACCTCCCTGCCTTCCAGGAGCGATGGGAAGTCCACCAGCCCACGGTCTGGGTCGCGCAGAATGATGCCCCGGTCGTCCACCCCCTGGGTAAGCTGCGCCAGGCGGTCTACTAAGGCCTCTGTCTCCCGGCGCTTCACTGTCAGCTCCTGGTCTAATCCACTATGGCCGTTGCCACGGCTTTGTCTGACGATGGCCTCTAACTCGCGGCGGACGCTCGCCAGATCGGCCCTGGCCGCGGCGATGAGCTGCACCTGCTCCGACAGCCACGGAATCTGGCGATCGGCCTCTTGTAATGTGAAGTACCGTTTCTGTTCCAAAGATGCCTCGTGGAATGCAACCCTACTATTTTGAAACAGCCCCTACCCAAATGATATCATAGTGGGGCGATGTCACTTCAACTCCTTCTCGCTACCAACAACCAGGGCAAAGTGGCCGAATTTCGGTCGCTCTTGGCGATGCTGCCGTTGGAAATGGTAACACCAACCCAAATGGGGATTGCGGACGAACCCGAAGAGACTGGCGCAACCTTTGAAGAGAACGCCCTGCTGAAGGCCAGGTACTATGCCGGGAGGAGCGGCCTGCTCACCCTGTCCGACGACTCCGGGCTGGAGGTGGACGCCCTAAACGGCGGCCCCGGCATCTACAGCGCGCGCTACGGCGGCCCCGGCATCTCCGACTCCGACCGTGTCTACAAGCTGCTGAGGGCGCTGGAAGGGGTGCCGTGGCAGCGTCGCACCGCCAGGTTCCGCTGCGTGGTGGCCCTGTTCTGGCGGGACGGAACCGAGGAGACCTTTCACGGAGTCCGTGAGGGATACATTGCCCTGGAGCCCAGGGGCAACAACGGATTTGGATACGATCCCATATTCTTTCTGCCCCATTTGGGCAAGACTATGGCCGAGCTACCACCGGAGGTTAAGAACCAGTTGAGCCACCGCGCACA